>JBEATZ010000504.1:0-3072 GCA_041161695.1 Planctomycetota bacterium
CCGGTCCCCAGCGCGTGGCTGCACCCGAACCGATCCGGCTGCCCGGGCCGCCGCGCGCGCGCTTCCGTGCGATGACCTCGTCGCCGGAGGACGCAGCGGTTGCGCTCGCCGCCATCCTGCAGATCGACCCGCGCGTGATGCGTCGGCCGGCGCCGACGGTCTCGACGACCCCGACCACGGTGGTGGCGGAGTACTCGCTCGTGCCCGCACTGCCGCCCGGCGAACGCGGCGACCTCGAGGCGCGCCTCTGGCAGGCAGTGGGAGAAGCCAGAAAGCACGGGAGCCAGCCGTTGCCCTCGCTATAGTGCCCCGCCCCGTTTTTCGAACCGGAGCCTCTCAATCATGATTCTCGGCGTTCCCAAGGAGATCAAGGCGCAGGAGAACCGCGTGGGTGCGGTGCCTGCGATGGTGCTCGACCTCGTCCATGCGGGCCACAAGGTGCTCGTGCAGCAAGGCGCCGGCGCCGGCGCCGGGATCACCGACGAGGCCTTTGCAGCCGTGGGCGCGACGATGGTTCCCTCCGCCAAGGACGTCTACGGCCAGGCCGAGATGATCGTGAAGGTGAAGGAGCCGCTGAAGGAGGAGTACGGGCTGATCCGCAAGGGTCAGGTGCTGTTCACCTACTTCCACTTCGCCGCCAGCCGCGAACTCACCGACGCGATGCTCGCCTCCGGCGCACACTGCTTCGCGTACGAGACGCTGCAGGTGGGGCGCTCGCTGCCGCTGCTCACCCCGATGAGCGAGGTGGCCGGTCGCATGTCGATCCAGGTCGGCGCCGTGTGCCTCGAGAAGCACATGGGCGGCCGCGGCATCCTGCTGGGGGGCATCCCCGGCACCGAGCCCGCCACCGTGCTGGTGCTCGGCGGCGGCGTGGTCGGCACCAATGCGGCCAAGATGGCCGCCGGCCTCGGCGCGCGCGTCGTGCTGATGGACGTCGACCTCGACCGGCTGCGCTACCTGTCCGACGTGATGCCGGCCAACGTGAGCCTGCTCCACAGTTCGCCCATCGCGATCCGTGAGCAACTGCCGCTCGCCGACCTCGTCATCGGCGCCGTGCTGGTGCAGGGCGCCCGTGCTCCGCGCCTCATCCGCCGCGAGGACCTGAAGATCATGCGCGAAGGCGCCGTGGTGGTGGACGTGGCCGTCGACCAGGGCGGCTGCATCGAGACCTGCAAGCCGACGACGCATGCCGATCCCACCTACGTGGTGGATGGCGTGCTGCACTACTGCGTCGCCAACATGCCCGGCGCCGTGCCGCGCACCTCGACCTTCGGCCTCACCAATGCCACGAGCCCCTGGGCGCGCAAGCTCGCGGGCATGGGCGCTGCCGCAGCCGCGCGCGACCCGATCCTCAAGACCGCAGCCAACGTGCTCGCGGGCAAGGTGACCCACCAGGGTGTTGCCGAGGCCTTCGGCATGGCCTGCGTGGCGCCGGAAGCGGCGCTCTGACTCTGCCCATGGCAGGCCCGCAGCAAGCCGACGAGGTCCTCGAGGTCGGCCTGCTCGCGGCCGTGGTCCTCGGCATCGTCGAGGGCCTGACCGAGTTCCTGCCGGTGAGTTCCACCGGCCACCTCATCGTGGCCGGCAAGCTGCTGGGCGTGCACAACTCGACGCTCGAGGTCGGCATCCAGGTGGGTGCCATCACGGCGATCCTCGTGCTCTACGGATCGCGCCTCGTCGACGCGCTGCGGCGCTTCCTCGCACGCGACCGGTCGCAGCCCAACCTCCTGCTGCAACTCGTGCTGGCGGCCCTTCCTGCCGCCCTGCTGGGCCTGTTGCTCGACGACTGGCTCGATGCGCACCTGTTCGACCCGGCCGTCGTGGCGACGACCACGGTGGTGGGTGGGTTGCTGCTGTGGTGGCTGGAGGCGTGGCTCAAGGGCCGTACGCAGCCTGCGCTCGAACTGCACCAACTCTCCTACCGTACGGCGCTGCTGGTCGGCTGCTTCCAGTGCCTTGCGCTCATCCCCGGCACCAGCCGCTCGGGCGCCACGATCGCAGGCGCGCTGCTGCTGGGCGCGAGCCGCGGCGCCGCTGCCGAGCTCTCCTTTCTCGTCGGCCTGCCGATCCTCTACGGGGCCTGCGGCCTCAAGCTCGCGAAGGACTTCGATGCGGTGCGCGGCCCGCTGCTGGAGCCGTTCCTCGTGGCGACCGCGGTGTCGTTCGTTGCCGCGCTGCTCGTGGTCAAGCCGTTCGTGGCCTTCGTGCGCAGCCACACGTTTGTGCCGTTCGCGATCTACCGCATCCTCGTCGGGATCGTGCTCGGGGTGCTCTGCGTCAACGGCACGGTCTGATCCGCGCCGCGATCAGGTCTTCTCGGCAGGACCGACCTTGCGGTAGCCGAGCTGGCGCAGCACGTGCAGCACCTCGCTCCAGCTCGGGAACGGCCGGGCCATGGCCTTGCGGTAGTCGTCGAGCGCGCGGATGAACTCCAGCACCTCGTGGTCGACCTCCTGCTCGTTCGGCTGGCTGCGCGAAGGTCCCTCGGCCGCGCGCTTGGCCTTCATGGGCGTCATGGCGGGCTTGCCCTGCGGCTTGGCGGGCGCCTGGTTCTTCGCGGGCGCAGGAGCAGGCGCCTGCTTCGGCTTCGCCGGCGCGTGCTTCGCGTTCTTGCCGGCGGCAGGAGCAGGGGACTTCGTGGACTTGGTCAGGCTTGCCATGGGCAGTTCATCGACTGCCGGCGAGCACCTTCTTGATCGTCGCGGCATCGACAGGCTGCACGATCCCTGCATCCGTCACGATCGAACGGATCAGGTGCGCCGGGGTCACGTCGAAGGCCGGGTTCCGCGCCCGGATCCCGGCGGCGGCGATGCGGATGCCGCGGAGCTCCAACACCTCGTTGCCATCGCGCTCTTCGATGGGGATCGCCCGGCCGTCCGGCAGGGTCAGGTCGAAGGTCGAGGAGGGCGCCACGACGTGGAACGGGATGCCGCGGGCGGCACAGGCGAGGGCGAGGCCGTAGGTGCCCACCTTGTTGGCGGCATCGCCGTTCGCGGCAATGCGGTCGGCGCCCGTGAACACCATGTCCACCTCGCCGCGGGCGATGAGGCCGGGTGCCGCGCTGTCGCACAC
>JBEATZ010000507.1:0-3949 GCA_041161695.1 Planctomycetota bacterium
GTCTTTGGGCAGTTGGGGCAGCAGAAGCCGACCACCTTGCCCTCGTGGACGATGGTGAACTTCGGGTCGACCGCGGTGCCGGACACGGGGCACGTGTCGTTGACGGGCAGCAGTCCCGCAGGCGCGGGTGCGGCCGGGGCCGTGCCCGGCGGCGGCGGCTCGATCTCGAGGACGGAGGCCGTCGCGGCCTCGCCGGTCTCGATCCGCAACGTGGGCTTCTGCTGGCGCAGCCTGATCAGTGCCTCGCCCGAGACCTTGGTGTTCCACAGGTAGACGCGCTGCAGCGCGGGCATTGCCGCCAGGGTGTCGACCACCGCGTCGTCGACCTTGGTCTGGGCGAGCACCAGTTCCTCGAGCTTCGGCAACTGGGCCAGTTCCTCGATGCCGTCCGAGCCGACCCCGGTCTGGCGCAGGTCGAGGCGGCGCAGGCTGCTCATGCGGGCGAAGAGCGGCATGACCTTGTCGTTCACGGCTGCGCGCGCGAGGCCGAGTTCGCCCACCTGCCGCACGACGGGCTCCAGCAGCTTGCGGGCCATGGCATCGTCCACGGTCGCAGCCGTGGCGCTGAAGTCGATCCACAACTGGGGCGCGCCGTTCGTCACCAACTGCACGTGGACGAGGTTGTTGCGCAGGGCGGCGATGGCCTCGCTGCTCGCCGGCTCCACGGGAGCCGAGTGGTCGATCACGGGCTCGGCCACCACGTCGGTGGGCTTGTCGATGCCCGCGACCTTGCCCTCGAAGGGCGCGCCGGCGGCGATCCACTGCTCGAGGATGGCGATCTCCTGGGCGCTCGGCTGCGGCTTGCCCTCGGGCGGCATGCGGTCCTCGTCCTCGAGCGGCAGGTGCATGCGCTCGATCAGCAGGCTCGCCTTGGCGTTGCCGGGCTCGATGGAGGGCCCGGTGTCGCCGCCCGCGAGGATCGCGTCCCTCGTGTGCAGCGCGAGGCCGCCCTTCTGCTTCTGCTCGCCGTGGCAGGAGACGCAGGTGCGCTCGAGGATGGGCGCCACGACGCCTGCGTAGGTCGACAGGTCTGAAGGTGTCTCCTCGGCCTCGTGGACCTCGGGATCGCCCTTCAGGATGCGCGCGATGGGCTTGGCGAGGAAGTCCTCGCCATGGGTGAGGTTGCCGCCGAGGTGCCCGGCCCAGCCGCACACGCCGAGGGTCACCAGCAGCAGGATGCGGAAGGGGCCGCGCGCCGTACGGTGCGACAGCACCGCAGCCACGAGGCCCAGCGCCGTGGTGGCGATGCCGTACCACTTGTGCGACTCCACGAGGTCGCCGGCATAGTCGCCGCTGCCGGCGAGGATCCAGCCCGACACGCCTGCGGCGATCCCGCAGAGCGCGCTGAGCCACGCAAGCGTGCTCACCGCGCCGCGCGCGACGTCGCGCCGCAGCAGCATCGCGCCGTACTCGAGCGCAGCGATGCCGACCCAGAGGCCGATGGGGAGGTGGAGGAAGGCCGGGTGGAGCCGGCCCGCGAGTTCGATCCAGGGAGAGGTCATGCGGGTGGGGTCTGGCGCAGGATCAGGCGAGCAGGTCCGGGACGACCCTGCCGAACACGTCCGTCAGGCGGAAGTCGCGTCCCATGTGCCGGTAGGTCAGTCGCTCGTGGTCGAAACCGAGCAAGTGCAGCATCGTCGCGTGCAGGTCGTGCACGGAAACCGGGTTCTCGACGATGTTGTAGCTGAAGTCGTCGGTCTTGCCGTAGGTGATGCCGGGCCGGATGCCGCCGCCCGCCATCCAGATCGAGTAGCAGCGCGGGTGGTGGTCGCGACCGTAGTTGGTGCGCGTGAGCGCACCCTGGCTGTACACCGTGCGGCCGAACTCGCCGCCCCACAGTACGAGGGTCTCGTCCAGCAGGCCACGCCGCCGCAGGTCCTTGAGCAGTGCGGCGATCGGCTGGTCGATGGCCTTGGCCTGCGTGCGCATCTCGTTGGGCAGGTTGCCGTGCTGGTCCCAGCCGCGCATGTAGAGCTGGATGAAGCGCACGCCGCGCTCGCTGAGGCGTCGCGCCAGCAGGCAGCTCGATGCAAAGGTGCCGGGCTTGCGCACCTCGGGGCCGTACATCTCCAGCGTCCCCTCGTCCTCGTTGGTGAGGTCGGTGAGCTCGGGCACGGACATCTGCATGCGGAACGCCATCTCCTGCTGGGCCACGCGCGCGGCCAGCTCGGGGTCGAGCGAGCGTTTCGCCTCGACCGCGTTGATGGCGCCCACGAGGTCCAGCATGCGGCGCCGGTCGGCGCGTTCCACGCCGGGCGGGTCCTTCAGGTAGAGGACGGGATCGCCGCTGCTGCGCATGCGGCAGCCCTGGTGGTCGCTGGGCAGGAAGCCCGAGCCCCAGAACCGCGCGGAGAGCGCCTGCATGTTGCCGAATCCCTGCGTGATCAGCACCACGAACGACGGCAGGTTGGCGTTGCCGCTGCCGAGCCCGTAGCTGATCCACGAGCCCATCGACGGCCTGCCAGGCTGCTGGTTGCCGGTCTGGATGAACGTGATGGCCGGCTCGTGGTTGATCGCGTCCGTGTGCATCGAGTTCACGATGCAGAGTTCGTGGGCCACGGAGCCGAGGTGGGGGAACAACTCGCTGATCCAGGCGCCTTCCTGCTGGTTGCGGTAGCGCGTGAAGCGGAAGGCTGAGGGCGCCACCGGGAAGCGCGACTGTCCGCTCGTCATGCCCGTGAGGCGCTGGCCGTTGCGCACCGACTCCGGCAGGTCCTGGTCGAAGCGGTCGCGCAGCTGGGGCTTGTGGTCCCACGTGTCGATCTGGCTCGGGCCGCCCTCCATGTGGAGGTAGATCACGCGCTTGGCGCGCGGACGGAAGTGGGGCGCCGCCACCGGCTGCGTGCCCGTTGCCCGCGGGCCCTCGGGGCCGTTGCCCAGCAGGGAGGCGAGCGCGGTGGTGCCGATCGCACCGCTCATGGAGGAAGCCGAGGCGCCGAAGAAGCGGCGCCGGGTCATCTCGAGGGCGACAAGGGGATCGTGGTTCATGGCTTCCTCAGTCCACGCAGATGGTTGCATCGAGGTTGAGCAGCGCGTTGCAGACCATCGTCCACGCAGCGAGCTCGGTGGGCGGCAGGCTCGCGACCGGTCGCTCGCCCACCTCGACGAGCGCCTGGGCCGCCGGCTCGTCGCCCTGGTAGCGCTCGCGGAACGCGCCGAGCGCGCCCTCCAGCGCCGCCAGTTCCGCGTCGCCCGGCTGCTTGCCCGTGGCGCTGCGGTAGCCGTCGAGGAGGCGTGCACGATCGTCCGTGCCCGTGCCCGCGAGCAGCTTCTCCGCCATCACGCGCGAGCACTCGACGAACTGTTCGTCGTTCCACAGCACCAGCGCCTGCAGCGGCGTGTTGGTGGTGATGCGGCGGGTGGTGCAGAACTCGCGCGTGGGCGCGTCGAAGGTCAGCAGGTTGGGCGGCGGCGCCGCGCGCTTCCAGTAGGTGTAGAGGCTGCGGCGCCACAACGCCTCGCCGTTGTCGCGCTGGAACACGCGCGTGTTCGACTGCGGCATGGCCACCTCCTGCCACAGGCCCTCGGGCTGGTACGTCTTCACCGACGGGCCGCCGAGCTCCTCCACCAGCAGGCCGCTCACGTAGAGGGCCTGGTCGCGGATCTCCTCGGCGCCGAGCCGGCGGCGCGGGAACCAGCCGAGCAGCCGGTTGTCGGGATCGGCTGCGCGCACGTCCTCGCGCACGCGGGACGACTGCCGGAACGTCGCGCTCGTGACCATCAGCTTCAGCACGTGCTGCAGGTCCCAGTTCTTCTCGCGCAGTTCGACGGCGAGCCAGTCGAGCAGTTCGGGATGCGAGGGCCATTCGCCCTGCAGGCCGAAGTCGTCGCTGGTGCGCACGATGCCGGTGCCGAACACCATCTCCCACAGGCGGTTGACCGCCACGCGGGCCACGAGCGGGTTGTCGGGGCTCACCATCCACCGGGCGAGGCCCAGCCCGTGCAGCGC
>JBEATZ010000516.1:0-11931 GCA_041161695.1 Planctomycetota bacterium
AAAAGACGGGTGGCTGGCTGGTCGGGCGATATGCCCGGTCCAGCACTCTTCTAGCGCTCACACGCTCATTCGAGGCCACCCAGAATGCCAAAGATCGCTGCCCAGCAGCCCCTCGCGGGGCCCAAAGCAGGGCGGGAGAAGGTAGCGAGCTATCGAGCGCTCGGCAAGCGCAGGAGCAGATTTTTTTGAGCCTCCGCAAGTCCTTTGCGGGCAGTACTTAGTGGCGTAAGAGACCCGCTGGCGGGGTCCAGACGCCCTCGAGCCAGGCTCGCTCGACGAACTCCCAGACCAGCACCCGGGCCTTCGACTCCCCCTGCTCCATGCGATCGAGGGTCTCGGCCAGCCCCTGGAGTGCGCTGGCACCCTTGTGGATGCCCCGGCCATCGACGGCGCGGCCGAGGGCGAAGGCCACGGCGTCCTTGCCGTTCTCCGCCGAGAAGCTCGATCCCGCGAGGGCAACCAGCGCCTCGTCCGCGAGCGCATCCATGGGAAGGCCGGGACGCACGTCGATCGCCGCCGTGCGGAGGCGCCAGTACTGCTTCGACTCGGAGAGCTGCGACGACACGACGCTCGCAGGCAACAGCACCGGCTCGCCCATCCCCTCGAGGCGCGTCTCGAAGGTGCGCAGCCCGCACAGCGCCACGAGGTCGGGCATCAGGCTGACCACCATGGGCTGCGGCACGGCGTACAGCACCTCGCGGCCCAGTTGGTCCCGGAACGGGGAGGCCTCGAGGTGGCGGCGCAAGGCCTGCGCCGCGAGGAAGGCGCCGTGCACCGTCCAGTGCGTGTCGCGCTGGTAGTAGAGGTTGCCGGGGCCTGGCGCAGGACGCGCCTCGTGCATGACCCTCGCCACGTCGACCACGGGGATGCCCGCGAGCTTCAGGTCGTCGATGATCCGGGCGTACAGCCCGTGCTTGGGCGAAGGCATCTGCCCGTCCGCGTAGGCGTACTCCGGGTAGATGCGCTCCTTGTCCGGGACCAGCATCACCACGAGGTGGACGCCGAGCCGACGCGTGCGGGCAGCGACGGCCTCGAGCACCTGCCTGCGCGACTCCGCTCCCGACTCGATCCGCTCCGCCGAGGGAGCAAGCGAGTTGCGGAGGTAGAACCAGTCCTTGGCGCCCACGTGCACCTGCTCGTTCTGCAGGATGCCGAGGCGCCAGCGCAGGTCGTTCCAGCTGCCGGTGAGCGCGCGGGCGGCAGGGTTGTCCTTCTCCAGCCAGGTCCCGACCGCGGTCGTCCAGCGCCCCTCCATCACGCCGTCCCAGTGCCACTCTGCTGCCGCGCGCACGTATCGCTCACTCGGCAGCGTGGCGGTGGCCATCCGGTGGCAGTGCGCCAACGGCGCCACGGCGAGGCAGGCGAGGAAGAGCACGGTTGCATGCCACCGGATCGCCCACTGGCCGGGCGCCTGCGCGGAGGGCAGCCGACTCCAGTCGACGAGCCCGGCGGGATCCTCGCCCGTCGCACCTGCCCTGCCGTCCTTGCGCACGTCTGCCACCTCAGAACCTCCAGTACAGGAACGGGGTGTCCTTGCTCGCGAGCAGTTGCGCGAGAGCGAGGAAGAAGAGTGCGACGGTGCCGAGCATCACCAGCGGGTGGCACCGCACCACGAGTTGCTCCGAGCGCGGCAGGGTCCAGCTGACCGCGAGGCCGAGACCGAGGATGCCGGTGGCGAGGCCGGTCAGGTAGTCGAGTTGCAGCACGGAGCCGAGCCCGTGCACGCCCACCATCCCGCCCCAGATCGCACCCAGCGTGGCCATGTCCTCCGCGCGGAAGATGGCCCAGCCGAAGAGCACGAGCACGAAGGTGCAGCCGACCTGCAGCGGCGCGGGCAGGAATCCGTACGGCGACGACTTGCCGAGCCGGCGCTCGAAGGCGAGCAGCAGTCCCTGGTACGCGCCCCAGAGCAGGAAGGTCCACTGCGCGCCGTGCCAGAGGCCGCCGAGCAGCATGGTGAGCAGGAGGTTCGCGTAGGTCCTGCCGGCACCGAGACGGTTGCCGCCGAGCGGCACGTACAGGTAGTCGCGCAGCCAGGTCGACAGGCTCACGTGCCAACGGCGCCAGAACTCGGTGATGCTGTGGGCGCGGTAGGGCGAGAGGAAGTTGGCCGGGAAGTGGAAGCCGAGCATCAAGCCCAGCCCGATGGCCATGTCCGAGTAGCCGGAGAAGTCGAAGTAGATCTGCACCGCGTAGGCAGTGACCCCGGTCCACGACTCCATCAGTCCGGGCGCCGCCATCGCGAAGGCACGGTCTGCGAGCGGCGCAACCTGGTCGGCCACCAGCACCTTCTTCGCGAATCCCATCATGAACAGCAGCACACCGCTGCTGAACTTGACGAAGTCGACGCTGCGCTCACGGAGCTGCGCAGCCACATCCCGGTAGCGGACGATCGGCCCCGCCACGAGCTGCGGGAACATCGAGACGAAGCACAGCAGGTTGGCGAGCGAGCGCTGCGGGCGCACGTCGCCGCGGTAGACGTCGATCGTGTAGCTCAGCGACTGGAAGGTGTAGAACGAGATGCCCACGGGGAGGAACACCTCGGTCCACGCGACCGGGATGATGCCGAACGCGTTCCACGTCTCGACGAGCAGGTTCGAGTACTTGAACCAGCCCAGGAGCGAGAGATTGGTGACGACGGAGATCCAGACGTAGAGCTTGCGGTTCTTGCCGCTGCGCCGATCGCCCATGGCGCGCGCGCACCAGAAGTCGATGAGCGTGCTCGCGAGCATGAGCAGCACGTAGGGCGGCCGTGCCCACGCGTAGAAGGCGAAGCTGCCGATGGTGAGCCACAGGTTGCGCGCGCGGGCCGGCAGTGCGAAGTAGGCCGCGAGGAACAGCGGCAGGAACCACGCGAGGAAGACGAAGGAGGCGAAGATCATCGCGCACCTGCCTCCGGGCGCACGAGCCCGCGGTCAGCGCAGCAGTGCCTCGATGCGCTCCGCCCGGCGCGGCTGGAACGAGCGGATGCTCGTGAGCTGCGCGGCGTCATCGCCCTTCCTGAGGACGAGTTCGTCGATCGCGGTGCCATGGAGGTCGAGAGCCCTCAGCGTGAGGGTGGGTCCTACCACATCGACAAGGCACCAGTGGTACGTTGAATGCATCACTTCGACGGCAGGGTGCGGACGGAGGTCGTAGAGGCTCTTGCCGCCGCCGCCGGTGACCACGAGGCGCATCCCACCCGGGGTCCGCAGCCGCTGGTAGGTGTGGTCGTGCCCCGACACGTAGAGGTCGACCCCCGCGCGCTCGAGCACGGGGAGGAGGTGCTCGACCAGGTCGGCCCGGTCGCGATGCCTGGAGGCACTGAGGATCGGATGGTGGCCCACGACGACCACCCATGGTTCGGTCGCGTCGGACAACGCGGCCTTCAGGTAGGCAAGGCTGGGGGTGGCAGCGTCGAAGGTGAAGTTGGTGTCCATGACCACGACCCGCACCGGCCCCCAGGCAAACGAGTACATCCGCTCGTCCGAGGTGCCGGGTCGGGTCGGCAGGGTGAACGTGTCCAGCACCCTCGCCCCGTTGTCGCCCATCAGGTCGTGGTTGCCGATCGCCACGTAGCAAGGACTCCGGGAGGCGAGTGCCTCGAAGGGCATGAAGAACCCGGCGATCCAGGAGCCCGTCAGGGGATCGGGATAGATCACGTCTCCCGCATGGACCCAGAAGTCCGGCGCGGCAGCAGCCATGGCGGCGCCGATGGCGGCGACCTGGGACTTGGCGGGCAGGAGCCGCGCTCGCACGAGGGTGCGAACGAGGAGCGATCCCTCCATTCCACCCCACCACGGCTGGCCGCCCGCATCGCCCACGAGCGCAAGGCGCACGGGCGCGCGGTCCTCCGCGGGCGGCGTGCGCAAGCTGCCCGACTCGAGCGCCTCGGTCGATCCGGCCTCACGGACGTGCCACGTGTACGAACGACCGGGAGCGAGGCCGGTCAACCGGAACTCGTGCCTGCCGCGCCCGGAACTGGTGACGGTCGCGACCTTGCTGGCTCCGTCTTCGACCACCAGTTCGAGCGATCGATCCTCTGCCGTGTACTTGCAGACGACCGCGGAGTCGGCGCGCACGTCCTGCACGAAACCCGCCGTGTGCCATGCAGGCGGCCCGAGGAAGGGCACGAACAGCGCGGCTGCAGCCGCGGCGACGACCAGCAGCTTCAGCGCGCGCTTCACGCGCGCACACCTGCCGGGGGCGTTCCGTGGCGGCAGACGACCGTGGTGTGGATGCCGCCGCGGACGTTGAAGCTGCCCTCGACCTCGAGGAAGCGCGGCTTCGCGACGCGCACGAGGTCGTCGCAGATGGTGTTGGTGACCTTCTCGTGGAACGCACCCACCTGCCGGAAGCTCCACAGGTAGAGCTTGAGCGACTTGAGCTCGATGTTGGCCTGGTCGGCCACGTAGCGGATCCTGAAGCTCGCGAAGTCGGGCTGGCCGGTCTTGGGGCAGACGCAGGTGAACTCGGGGCAGTCGAACCGGATCTCGTAGTCGCGGTGCGGCGCCGGGTTGGGAAAGGTCTCCAGCAACTGGGGCTGGTGCTCGCTGCTCGTCTGGATCATCGGGCCGACAATCTACGACATCCGGCTCTTGAACCAATGCGGTGGCAGTTGCTCGCGCCCGCTCGCGCTCGTGAGATCGGTGCAGACCGGTCCGTCGCGGTGGCTGCAGGTGCGCTCACGACAGGGCATGCAGGCAGGCGGCTCGGCCTGCACCAGCACCCGCGCCGCGGGCGGAGCCGTGGCGAGCGCGTCCTGTGGACCGAACAGGGCATGGGTGCGGGCACCGCATGCCGCGAGCACGTGGAGGGGCCCTTGGTCGCCTCCGACCACGTCGCCACCGAGCTGCGCCACCAGGTGGCCGAGTCCCACCAGGATCCGCAACTCGCCCTTCTGCTGGCGCAGCAGCGGCACGGCCACCGGCGCCTCCACTGCGGCCTCGCCCGGTCCCGCCAGCAACAGCACCGGTTGCTCGGCTGCACGGACCTCACGCAGCAGGGCCGCAGGCCGCTGGCTGCGGGGATCCTGCGGGTCGGCGAGCAGCACCACGCGGAACGGTCGGCCGGGGTCGACGCCCGCTGCCCGCACCGCGCGCGCTGCTGCAGCGACTTCCTGCTCCGTGGCCGCGAGCGCGGGTTCGTGCAGGCGTGCAGCAGGCGCAAGGGCGCGCACCACCGCGAGCGCGCAGGCTGCAGGATGGCGGGGTCCCTCCAGCGAGACCGACTCACCCAGCAGCACGGCACTGAGCGGCTCCTGACGCCACGGACCAGACATGCCGATGCGGCGCGTGGCCCTGCTGCACCAGGCAACGGCAGCGCTCTTCCAGTTGCCCTGCAGGTCGAGGGCCACGTCGCAGCCCGCCTCGCGTGCAGCGCGACCCGTCGCGCGGATGCCGGCGAGCCCCGCACCGCGGTCGTGCTCGATCACGCGAGCGACCCACGGAAGCCCCTGCAGCAGCGGCGCGAATGCGGCCTGCACGGCCACGTGGATGCAGGCAGCAGGCATCGCCTGCGCGAGTGCCGCCAGCGCACCGAGGGACTGCACCACGTCCCCCATGGCGGACAGGCGGACGCAGAGGACGTTCACCGCGGCGCGGTCCTCGTGCTCAGCACGTAGGACTGGTTGGGGAAGCAGAACCGCAGCGTGTCGAGGTGGCCCTCCAGGGCCGCGACGCGGTGGCTGCCATCGGTCTCGCGCAGCACGTGGGCTGCCGCGGGTGGGCGGACCTCGAACTCGTCTGCCGCGGGGAACGTGCCGGTGCCGAGCAGGAGGCACGAGTTGAAGTGCCCGTGCGTCTGCAGCAGGCTGCCCTCGACGCGGATGCCTGCAACGGCAGCGGGCCCCGCGACGCCGGCAACCGCCTGTGCGAGCGCGGCGCCGTGGGGCTCGCGCGCACGATGCGTGTGCTGCCATGCGCGCGAGCGCTCGAGGCCGATGGTCCACGCCCCTGCGCAGGGCAGCACGAGCATCGAGACCACGAGCTGCCGCGGCGTGTGCACCGCGAAGGGTGCGAGGGCGAAGGCAAAGCCGAGCAGGCCGATGCTCCACGGTGCCGACCCCGGGAGGAAGGGAGCCGCGAGCATCGCACTCGCTCCCAGCACGCCGAACAAACGCAGCAGCACCTTGTGCGAGAAACTGCCGAGCAAACGACGCTGGCCCGCGAAGTGCGCGACGGCCGGGGCCACGGCGAACACGAACAGCGGCAGGTTGGGAAGCAGGTAGCGCGTGGGCCTGCCGGGGAAGAACGTCAGCACCAGCACGCCGAAGACTGCAGCGCCGCTGCACATGCGCAGCGTGAGGTCAGCAGGCCCCATGCGGGCATCCCGGGTGCCGCGCCACTCCCAGAAGCACCATGCCCCGAGCGGCAGCAGCATGCCGGCTGCACGCAGCCAGTACGCGGGAGTCTCCAGCACGTGTTCCCACGCCAGGCCCGTCGCGCGCCCGATGCTCTCCTCCCGTGCGATGCCGGCGAACCGGTCGACCGGCACGTACCAGAGCCAGAGCGGCACGTAGTAGGCGAGCGGCACCGCAGCCAGCGGCACGAAGTACCACAGGCCCTGCCGCAGCCCGCGGTGGCGCAGCCAGGCGAGCCATGCTCCTGCCGCGAACATCAGGAAGGGCGGGCCCTTGTGCAGCATGGCGAGTCCGCCGAGCACTCCACCTGCGAACACGAGGCCACGGCCACCGTCCGCCACCCCGCAGGCGAGGCACCAGATCGAGGCTGCGGTGAAGAAGGCGAACAGCGGGTCGATCTCGGCCGATGCGGCCTCGAACAGCAGCAACGGGGACAGCACGATGCCGAGCGCGGCGACCCAGCCGGCAGCGCTTCCGAACCGCCTGCGCAACAGTTCGAGCCCGAGCACCGACAGCAGCCACAAGCCCACGAGGGTGGGGACGCGCATGGCGAGGAAGCCGTCACCGAACAGACGCTGCACGGAAGCGAGCATCCAGTAGTGGAGCGGCGGCTTCGCGTAGGTTGGCTCCCACCCGAGGGTTGGCACCATCCAGTTGCCCGAAACAGCCATCTCGGTCGCGATCTGCACGCGACGCCCCTCCGTGCCGTGCCAGTCGCTGAACAGCAACTGGGGCAGGTGGGCGATCAGCACCACGATCAGCAGCAGCAGGGCGCGCCGGGACACGCGGGCAGGTTAGCCGCGTGGACGCGGAATGCGAGTTCGAGGGTCACACCTCGTCGCGCACCACCGGACGGATCGCGCGCATGCCGAGCCAGCGCACGCCGAAGCAGTCGCGCAGGCCGCGCAAGGCCCGGTTGCCGATGCCGTACTTGGCCACGCCCGCGGCGCGCGGGCGATGGTTCACGTCGGTCTCGGCCACGTTGCCGCCCAGCTGGCGCACGAGCGTCGCCATGAAGCGGTGCATGCCCTGGAACCGCGGCGCGGCCAGGAAGAACTCGCGACGGATCGCCTTGATGCCGCACGCGGCGTCCTGCACCCGGTCGCCGGTGACGGCATTGCGCACCGCGTTGCCGATGCGGGACGAGAGCCTGCGCACGAACGTGTCCATGCGCCTCCGCCGGACGCCCACCACGGCATCGGCCCTGCCGGACTCGACGTCCGCAACCATGCGCGGCAGGTCGCGCGGGTCGTTCTGCATGTCGCCGTCCATCGTCGCCACGATCGGTGCACGTGCCTGTTCGACCCCGGCGAGCACGGCCGAACTCTGTCCGCCGTTGCGCGACAGGCGCAGGATGCGCAGCCACCCCGCGCCGCGCTGGCGCTTCCAGTCGACCATCCGCTGGTACGTGGCATCGGTCGAACCGTCGTCCACGAGCACGGCCTCGAACGGCCCGTGCGGCGCCAGCACCTCCTCGACCTCCTGCAGCAGCGCGGCCACGTTGGCCTCCTCGTTGAAGACGGGGACGACCAGGCTGAACCGGGGCGGGGGAGTGCTGCTGCTGCTCATGGAGCCGAGACGCGGATGCGGGCGTCGACGGCGACGCTCGGCTTGCCGCGGGCGGCAACGATGTACGGATTGACCTCGACTTCAAGTACGCGGGGGAAATCCTGCGCAAGCCGCTGCAGGCGCAGCAATGCGTCGGCAGCAGCGGCCACGTCCGCAGCTGGCGCACCTCGGAACGGTCCCAGGAGCTGGGCGCCCTTCAGGCCGAGGAACATCTCGCGCGGATCCGCGCCGTCGAGCGGCCCGACGCGGATGGCCACGTCGCGCAGCACCTCGACCTGCACGCCGCCGAGCCCTGCTGCATAGAGCGGCCCGTAGCGCGGGTCGCGCGTCATCCCGATCAGCACCTCGCGGTGGCCCCGCGCGTGCGCCTGCACCTGCAGCGAGAGGTCCGGGAAGTGCGGCCCGAGCCTGCCGAGCAGGTCCTCCGCGGCCGCGTACACCTCGTCGCTCGTGCGCAGCCCCACCGCCACCGCCTTGTGCTCGCTCTTGTGCAGCAACCCTGCGGCCTCGGCCTTGACCACCACCGGCCAGCCGAGCTGGTGCGCCGCGGTCACGGCATCGCCGGGCGTGCGAACTCGCACCGACTCGGGGAAGCCGATGCCATAGGCGGCGAGCACCGCCTCGGCCTCGCTGGCGTGCAGCCATCGCGCGTCGCGGATCCGGTCGATCACCTTCCGCGCCGCGGCGCGCCGGACGTGCTGCTTCGGCAGCGCCACCGGCTTGCGGGCGAGCCACTGCTGCCTGCGCCACATGAGGCGCAGCACGGTGGCCGCGTCCTCGGGGTAGCGGAAGACCGGGATGCCCGCACGCACGAGGAGCTGCTGGGCCTCGTCGCCGCGCTGCCTGCCCATGATGCAGGCGAGCACCGGGCGACCGCAGGACCGGGTCTCCTCGACGATCGCACGCGCCACGGCCTCGGCGTCGATCATGATCGGCGACACGAACATGACCACGATCGCGTCCACCGTGGTGTCCTTGACGATCGCGCGCAGCGTGTCGCGATAGCGCGCGCCATCCGCACTGGCGATGAGGTCGACCGGGTTGTGGACCGATGCCTCGCGCGGCAGCACCTTGCGCAATGCCTTCTCGGTGCGCGGCAGGAGCGGCTCCATCGTGAGCCCCGCCCCCACCAGTGCATCGGTTGCGAGGATGCCCGGCCCCCCGGCGTTGGTGACCACGGCCATGCGCGGACCACGCGGCGTCGGCTGGTGCAGCAGCGCCTGTGCGAGCGCGAACATGTCGCGGAAGTTGTCGACACGCAGCACGCCGCACTGCGCGAGCAGCGTGTCGGCGGCCACGTCCGCGCCCGCGATGGATCCCGTGTGCGATCCTGCAGCAGCCGCGCCGGCATCGCTGCGGCCGGACTTCACCGCGATGATGGGCTTCGTGCGGCCCACGCGCCGCGCCACCTCGACGAACTCGTGCGGCTCGCCCACGCTCTCCAGGTAGAGCAGGATGACCTTCACCGCGGGGTCGTGTTCCCAGTACGCGAGCAGGTCGGCTGCCGTCACGTCGACGCGGTTGCCGACCGAGGCGAACATGGCAACGCCGAGGCCCGCTTGTGCCGCATCGGCGAGGATGGCCTCGCCCAGCGCTCCCGACTGGGACACCATCGCGACGGCGCCTGGCATCGGCGCCGAGGCCGAGAAGCTCGCATTGCAGCGGAACTCGGGCTGCGTGTTGACGATGCCCATGCAGTTCGGGCCGATGACGCGCATGCCGTACCGGCGGGCGAGGTACGCGAGGCGTTCCTCGCGTTCGACACCCTCGCCGCCGATCTCGCGGAAGCCCGCCGTGATCACCACGAGCCCTCGCACGCCCTTGCGACCGCACTGCTCCGCGACCTTCAGCACCGCATCAGGCGGCACCACGAGCACCGCAAGGTCGACGGGACCGGGAATCGCGCTCACCGAGGCGTACGCCGGCACGGAGTGCACGACCTCGGCGTTCGGATTGACCGGATGGACCGGGCCCGTGAAGCCGCCTTGCACGAGGTTGGCGACGATCTGCCGGCCGATGGAACCCGGCCTGCGGCTCGCACCGATCACGGCGATGGCACGGGGGCGGAACAGGCCGTCGAGGTCGGGATGGGTCGCGGGCATGCGGGATCGGAGCCTAGCCCTGGCAGTGGGCGCCGCCATCCACCACTCTGCGTAGGAATGCCCGAGGTGCAGTTGCTTCAAGTACCCACCCGCCGTGTTGCCGATGGGATGGCACACGCGATGATGGAAGCGAGATGATCGGACCGCTGCTGAAGGCCATGCGACCGCACCAGTGGGTGAAGAACCTGCTGGTCTTCGCCCCGCTGCCGTTCGCGCACCGGATCAGCGAACCATCCGCGTGGCTGCAGTCCACGCTGGCCTTCGCCACCTTCTGCATGGCCGCGAGCGCCATCTACCTCCTCAACGACACGATCGACCGCGAGGAGGACCGCAACCACCCGAAGAAGAAGCACCGCCCCATCGCCTCGGGCGCGCTGCCGGTGAGCGCGGCCATGGCGGCGATGATGGGCCTCCTGGTCGGCGCCGCGGCCATCTCCACCTGGCTCGGCACTCCCGAGGCGACCCAGCAGGCATGGCCCTACCTCGTGTGGCCTGCCGCGTACCTGGTGCTCAACCTCTTCTACTCCTTCAAGCTGAAGAAGGTCGTCATCATCGACTGCATGTGCGTGGCCGCAGGCTTCCAGCTGCGCGTGCACGCGGGCGCCGCAGCCATCGGCGTGCCTGCATCGTCGTGGATCCTGCTCTGCACGTTCTTCTTCGCGCTCTTCCTCGCCTTCTGCAAGCGCTACGAGGAACTGCACCGGCAGTCGGAGGCCTCGGGGCAGACGCGCGCGACCATGCGCGAGTACTCGGACCACTTCCTCAACATGATGATCGGCCCGCTCGCGGCGCTGAGCATCCTCACCTACGCGCTCTACACCGTGAGCCCCGCCACCGTGGGGACGCACAAGACCGAGAACCTGATGTTCACGGTCCCCATCGTGGCCTACGGCGTCTTCCGCTACCTGTTCCTCGTGTACCGCAAGGCAGAGGGCGGCGACCCGGCGCGCCTGTTGTTCCGCGACGTGCCGCTGATCCTCAGCGGCGTGGTGTACCTCGCGGTCGTGTGGCTCGTGCTCCGCTGACGGCCTCGGCGCACGCCATCACTTCGCCTGCGGCTTCTCGGACGCCTTCGCATACCGCACCATCACCGCGGGTCCGTCCCTGCCCTCGCTCGCGACCACGAGGTCCCCGCACGGCAGGAACGCCAGTGCCTCGGGCTGGGGCAGCAACGCGGGGTCGAACAACTGCAGGTGCACGAGGTCGCCCTTGCGATCCACCACGAGCAGCGCCTTGTCCGCGCTGGAGAGGATCCACAACTCGCCGCCCTGCGGGTGGACCGCGAGTTCGCTGATGGCGAGCTGGAGGTGCGGGACCTCGGCCGGCGCCTCGGCACCGGTGGCCTGCTTGCGGCCACCCTTGGCCTTCTTCATCGGCGTGGCCAGGCCCCGCGCCACCGCCTGCTCGAGCAGCCTCGCGACCGACAGGGTGAACGCGGGCTCCGGTTCCAGCGCCGAACGGGCCACGTCCCACGCGTACACGCGGCGCAGGTCACGCTCCTCCTTGCCGCCCTCCGGCCGCGCCTTGGGGGCCACCAGCAGCCGGGTCCCGCAGCGGTCGAGCGCGAGGGCCTCGCAGTCCTTCTCGGCGAGACCGAGGGCAAGCGCCTCGGTGCGCGCGAGCAGCGACGGCTCCCGCGGGAAGCGCAGCAGCACGCCGTCGCTGCGCAGCGCGAACCAGTGGGCATCGGTACGGGCGAGGCCCTCGTAGTCGCCATCGGGGCCGAAGGCGCGGGTGCCGAGGAGTTCTCCCGTCCCGAGGTCCACTTCGTAGAGCCGCCCCTTCTCGTCCTGCAGGCACGCAGCCCGCGTGTCGTCGAGGGCCGCGAGCGCCGACACCTCCAGCAGCTTCGGCGGCAGGGCCAGCACCCTGGACGGCTTCGCGAAGTCGATGGCGAGCGGCGGCGCTGCGGGCAGGGCC
>JBEATZ010000134.1:0-6635 GCA_041161695.1 Planctomycetota bacterium
GCTCGGCACCGGCATCGGCGTGCCCGCGGGCCCGGCCACGCCCGAGGAGCTCTTCGTGCTGCGCCCCGGTGCCGCGATCGCCGTCACCGCCACGGCGATCGGGCTCGACGGCAGCAAGGGAACCGTGGCCGTCATGCCCGTGGCCGCCGGCGGCGACACCACGGTGCTGGAGTACCCGTTCTTCCTGCCGGTCGTGGCCGGCCTGCGACCGCTCGATGCAGCGGGCAATGCCGAACTCGCCGGCCTGCCGCGCGGCTGCACCCTCGACGTCGTCGTGGTGCACCCGCTCGCCTCGCAGCCGCAGGTCGCGCGCGTCGAGGTGAAGGCAACGCGTGCGCAGGTGGTGGTGCCGATGGCCACGGGCGCCGTCGTCGAGGGCGTACTCGTCGATCCCCAGGGCGCCCCGCTCGCCGGCGCGCACGTGCAGGCGTGGCGCGGCTCCGAGGCTGCAACGCGCCAGCTCGAGTCGTCGTGGCTGCTGCCGCCAGAACTGGCTGCGCGCGGCAACACGATCGCGCGCAGTGACGGCGAGGGCCGGTTCGTGCTGGCGGTGCCCGGCACGGGCAAGCCGCAGATCGCGATCGTGGCGCAGGGTCGCTGGGGCGTGACGATGGAGCTGCCGTCGGTCCCCTGGTCCATGGACGAACCCATGGTCATGCGCCCCAACGACACCAAGGACTTGCCGGCGCTGCGCATCCTTCCCCCGGACCCCGGTCCGTGGCGCGTGCGCGTGAAGCCCTCGGTGCGCTTCGTGCCCAAGCAGCCTGGCGCCGAGTGCGTCGAGCAGTTCGCGGAGCCGCTGCTGGTCGACGTCGTGCTGCAGGTCGAGGACGGTGGCCGCCCTGCCGTGGCCCGCACCGTCCGCAACGTGGTGGTCGTGGGCGGCGTCACGCTTCCCAGCGCGTCCGTGAACCAGCGCTGAGCACGATTTTCCGGTGGCTGGTTCGCGCCATGGGACGGCGCGTTCGGCCGTGCCACGGTCTCCTGCGAATGCGCGATCCCGCCTCGGCTGAGACCATGGGGTAGGTTCCTTCGTCGCAGGTCGTTGTGGTCCTGCGACGGCCCCGAGAGGGGTGCATGTGTGGTCCTCCTCGCTGGGTTCTCGTCGAACCCAGCAGCCTTCGTGAAAGTGCTCGGGACCGGGTGGACATCCACCCGGTCCTGTTTTTTTCACCCCCGGACCCTGCGCGCCGCGGAGCGCCGTTCAGCGGGACCGGGTCCCGCGCTACCGTCAGGCGACCTTGACGATCCTGCGCGACCCCGTCCACGGCGACATCGAGCTGACCCCGGAGGAGATCCGGCTGGTCGACACGGCGGAGTTCCAGCGCCTGCGCGGCGTGAAGCAACTCGGCAGCGCGAGCCTCGTCTACTTCGGCGCCACGCACACGCGCTTCGAGCACTCGATCGGCACGGCCCACATGACCGGCCTGCTGCTGGACGCCGTCAACCGCAACGCGGCGCGCGACCCTGCTGGCTGCCATCGCGTGACCGAGGACGAGCGGCGCATCCTGCGCATCAGCGCGCTGCTGCACGACATCACGCACATCCCGTACGGCCACAACATCGAGGACCAGACCGGGCTGCTGCCGCGCCACGACCGGCCCGAGCGCTTCGAGGCCGTGCTGGGCGACACCGAGATCGGCGCCGAACTCGACCGCATGGGCCTGCGCGACACCGTGCTGTCGGTGCTCACGGGCGGGCCGCGGCAGGTGCCGCACTACTGGAAGCAGGTGGTGAGCGACACCATCGATGCCGACCTGTGCGACTACCTGCGGCGCGATGCCCACTACACCGGGCTCGAGCTGCGCTACGACCGCAGGGTGGTGGACTACTTCCGCGTCGACCGCGCGAGCCAGCGCATGTTCGTCGACTGCGAGAAGAACGGCATGCTGCGCGAGGACATCGTCAGCGAGCTCGTGCGCATGCTGGAGATCCGTTACCACTTCAGCGAGCGCGTGTACTACCACCACGCCAAGATCGCCGCCGGCGCGCTGCTGTCGCGCATGGTGGAGCTGGCGCTGCGCGGCGGGGCGCTCACCCCGGCCGACCTGCAGCGCGCCACCGACGAGTCGCTGGTGCTGCAGCTGGGCAACGCCAGGCTCGGCACGGCTGCCGAGACCGAGCGGTTGCAACGTTTCGTCGCCGCCTACCGGCGCCGCCGCCTGCCGAAGCGCGTGCTCGTGCTGCCGGCCTACCTCAACCTCGAGGTGCAGCAGCAACTGCTCGACACGTGGTTCCAGCCCGGCCGGCCCGAACCCCGCTTCGAGTGGGAAGCGCGCATCGAGGCCGAGTGCCAGAAGGCCTTCGGCCGCACCCTCGACGTCATCCTGTACTGCCCGGCCCGTTCCATGCAGCTCAAGGAGGCACGCACCCTCGTGCGCTTCCCAGGGACCGGCGATCGCACCCTGCCGCTCGACTCCTTCGCGGCCGACATCCCCCGGCTGCGGGACCTGCGGGACAGCTACCCCCGCATGTGGAAGCTGTACGTGTTCACGTCCGAGGACGACGTGGCCGTACGCCGCAAGCTGCAGGAAATGTGCCTCGCAGCCCTTCCCAAGGGCTGCGTGAACGCGCTGCGCCTCTGACCCGGGCGGGGACTGGGGTTTCCGCCCACGTCGACTCCATGCCATCGGGGTGATCTGCCGATCCACGGACGGTGCCCCGGCCGTTCACCTTGTGCCGGCAGGGGTGCGATACCATTCCCCGCCAGACCCGACGCTCCGTGGCACGCGCCATGACCTATTCGCCCCTGCGATTCCTGCCGCACCTGCTGCACAAGAGCAGGCCCATCCACCTGGTGATGTTCGTCACCAAGGTGTGCAACGCGCGTTGCCCGTTCTGCTTCTACCTCGAGGACGCCAACTTCTCGCTGGAGCAGGGCGACCTCACGATGGACGAGATCACGCAGGTCTCGAAGTCGCTCGGCAACATGCTGTGGGTTGCGTTCTCGGGCGGCGAGGTGTTCCTGCGCAAGGACCTGCCGCAGATCGCGCAGACCTTCTACCGCAACAACAAGCCGTCGATCATGTTCTTCCCCACGAACGGCATCCAGCCGGATCGCATCGTGGCGGCGACGGAGGAGATCCTGAAGACGTGCCCGAAGACTGCGTGCACGGTGAAGATCTCGATCGACGCGGTCGGCGACCTGCACAGCCAGATGCGCGGCGTGAAGAACACCTTCGAGAACTGCGTGCGCACCTACGAGGCGCTCAATCCGCTGCTCGACAAGTACCCCAACTTCGACCTCGGCATCAACACGGTGTTCGCTGCCCAGAACCAGCACAAGGTGGGCGAGGTCATCGACTTCGTCCGCAAGTGGCGCGTCACCACGCACACGCTTTCGCTGGCTCGCGGCGACCTCAAGAACCCCGAGTGGAAGAACGTCGACATGCAGCTGTACCGCAGCCATGTCGATCGTCTCGAGCGCGAGATGAAGACGGGCGACCACCCGATCTACCGCTTCTGGGGCGGCCGCATCAAGGCGGCGCAGGACATCATCCAGCGCCAGATGATCTACAAGACCGCGGTCGAGGGACGCTGGCAGACGCCGTGCTACGCCGGCCGCGTCAACGTCACCGTCACGCACGACGGCAAGCTCTATCCCTGCGAGGAACTGAGCGAGGACTTCCTGATCGCCGACATGCGCAAGGAAGGTCACTTCGACATCGAGAAGCACCTGCAGGGCGACCGCGCGAAGCAGGTGCTGAAGCGCATCGACAACGGCTGCTTCTGCACCCACGAGTGCTACGCGATGACCAACACGCTCTTCAACCCGAAGAAGAGCCTGTCGATCCTCAAGGAAGCCGCCAGGCTGCCGAAGGCGCGCGGCCCGCGTCCCACGGCGCCGGCGCCGCAGCCCGGCAGCTGAGGCCGCCTTCCCGACTCAGCGCAGCGCGCGGTACAGGTCGTTCATCAGGCCCATCACGGGCGGGAAGACGACCTTCATCAGGTTCCACGCCACCACCATCGTGATCACCCACGCGAACGGCTGGGACGAGAGCCAGCCGTAGAAGTTGCGCAGCCTCGGCACGAGGCCCTCGAGGACCGTGGCGCCGTCGAGCGGCGGCAGCGGGATCAGGTTGAACACGAACAGCACCGTGTTCAGCACCAGGAAGGCGGTGGCGATCTGGAAGACCGCAGCGGCGCTGTTGGTGTCGGACGAGCCCGTGAACACGAGCACCAGCATGGCGGTGAGTGCGAGCAGCAGGTTGGAGAGCGGACCAGCCGCGGCCATCACGGCGGCCTTGCCCGGGTTGCGCCATGCCCACTCGGGGTCGATGGGCGTGGAGGCGTAGCCGAAGGCCATGCTGCCTCCCGACATGAAGATGGTGAGGATCGGCAGCACCAGCATGCCGAAGGGCTCGCGCTGGATGTGCGGGATCGGGTTGAGTGACACCTGTCCCGTGCGGTAGGCGGTGAGGTCGCCGCCCAGCTTGGCGAACAGTGCGTGTGCGGCCTCGTGGAAGGTGAGGCTGATGATCAGCACCACGAGGTAGACGATGGAGGCTGTGTCCACGTCAGACCTCCGCGTCTTCGTCGTCGTCCGCTGCCGCGGCCTCGTCGCCGGCAGCGAGGTTCGCAACGGCCTCGTTCACCTTCAGTTCGGTGGCGGCCAGCTTGGCCTTGCAGAGGGCGATGAGCTGGGCGGCGCGCTCGACCTGGTCGCTGAGCACGTCGAGGTCGACCTCGCCGGACTCGATCTGCTGCAGGATCTGCTCCAGCTCCTGGCTGGCCGCGGTGTAGCCGATCGTCTCGGCCTTCTTCTTGCTGTCCTTCATGGTGTCCTCGGTTCGATGTCCACGTGTTCGGCGCGCGCGCGCACGCGCCCGTCGCGAAGCTGCAGGGTGAGCTCGGCTCCCGGAGCGATGCGGGTGGCCGCGGGCACCACCCTGCCGTCCGGTCCGCGCACCAGCGCGAAGCCGCGCTGCAGGACGGTGACGGGATCCAGCAGCCGCTGCTTCGCCTGTTGCTGTTCGAGTCGCGCTGCAGCGCGCTCCAGCAGCCGCGAACTGCCGTGCTGCAGGCGCAGGGCGCTGTTCGAGAGGTCGCTGTCGGCCATGCGCACGCGGCCCGTGACCTGTCGCACCAGGTGGCGCACGAGGTGCGCCTGGTCGCTGCGGGCCTGCAGCACGCGCCTGCGCGCGCCATGGGCCACGGCGCGCGCCATGCTGCGCAGCCACTCCTGCTGCTGCTTCATGGTGGCGCCCAGCACGCGGCGCAGGTCCATGCCCGACTCGCGCAGGAACGAGCGCTGCCGGTCGAGGATCGCAGCCGCCTCGTCCTTCAGCCGCCGCACGGCATCGTCCATCGTGGCGCGCGCCTCCTCGACCAGTACGACGAGGCGGCCGGCCACCGCCGTCGGCGTCTTCTCGCGGTGCGCGATCTCGTCGAGCACGCTGTAGTCGCGTTCGTGGCCGATGCCGATCAGCACCTTGAGCGGGTGGCGCGCCACGGCAAGCGCGACCTCGCGGTCGTCGAACCACGCGAGGTCGGTGCGCGAGCCGCCGCCGCGCACGATGCACAGCACGTCGAAGTCGTCGGCGCGCTGCGCGAACCACTGCAGGCCTGCAAGCATGGTGGGCTTGAGCTCCATCCCCTGCACCTTCACCGGCACGATCGTGACCTCGAAGCCGATGCGCGATTCCTCCAGCGTGCGGCGGAAGTCGTTCCAGCCGTCCGACTCCTTCGACGTGAGCACGCCGATCCGGATCGCGGGCACCGGCATGGCGAGCTCGCGGTTGCGCGTGGCGATGCCGAGCTGGCGCAGTTCCTTCAGGATCTGCTCGCGGCTGAGCGCGAGCTTGCCGAGTGTGAAGCTGGGGTCGATGTCCTCGACGATCACCTGGAATGAGCCGGTGGCGGGGTAGAAGTCGACCTTCACCTTCACGCGGATCTCGATGCCGTCGCGCAGCGTGAAACTCTCGTTGTCCTTCGCGAGCCGCGGCAGCAGGCGGTTCGCCACCTGCTCGAACAGCACGGCGGACACCGAGGCCTTCTGCTGGCTCGACGTGGCGTCCTTCTCCACCAGCTTGAAGTAGCGGTGCTTGCGGCCGGCGGACTTGTCGAAGTCCATCACCTCGCCAACCAGCCAGACAGGCTGCATGAAGTTGCCGCGCAGCACCTCGCGCACGGTCTCGTTGAACGTGCTGATGGTGAGGGCGGCGGGATCCTGCGCGGCCACGGGCGCGTCTGCCGTGTCTGCGGGCTCGGTGACGAGGGCGAGCTTGCGCTTCGGCGCCGGTTCGGCGACCGACGAGGCCCCGGCGGTTGCCGCAGCAGGCGCCTTGGGCGCGCTGCCGAGCGTGCCGGCCAGCAGGCTCATCACCTCGGGCGCGAAGTCGAACAGGTGGCGCGAGAGCAGCTTGTAGAGCCCGTCGATGTCCGTGCGCGGCACGCGCCACGCCTTGTCCTTCGGGTCCCAGCGGCGCTGCGGCAGCGACTTGACGGCGGCAACGAGGTCCTCGCGGTAGGGAAACCTCACCACGAGGCTGAACCCGTCCTTGTCCAGTTCGACCGTGCCGCTCATCGCGCCCTACTTCAACGTGCCGCGGGCTCGCCTGCCAGCACGAAAGCCGCGCGCGCCACGGCCGCCCTGGCCTCGACCCTTCGATCATGGCCGACCTGAGCACCGTGAC
>JBEATZ010000243.1:0-9757 GCA_041161695.1 Planctomycetota bacterium
GCAGCTTGGGGTTGCGGAGGATTCGGGTGTAACGCTGGATCTGCAACAGGCGCGTGCGGCGCTCGGCGATCACCTCGCGGGTACGGCTCTCCTCGCGTGCAACACGCTTGAGGATCGAGGTCTCGCGCGACTTCTCCTCGCGCTGGTTGGCATCGCCACCGTCGACCTTGACGCCCGAAGCGAGGGCATCGAGCGCACCGATGCCGGAGAACATGCCGCCGAGGACCGCGAGCGGGTTGACGGACAGCTGGAACCAGCCCGGCTCCGGCTGGACCTTTTCGTCGACGAAGAGTTCGGCCTCGCGCGTGCTCTCCTCCAGCACGTCCTGTGCCGCCTGGCGCGCGGACTCGATCTCCGACTCCAGCTTCTCGCTCGACTTCTCGACCAGCGTGAACTGCTCCTGGTCGAGCTGCCACGTGAGCGTGGGCGATTCGATGCGGTAGACGAAGCGTTCGGCAAGGTTGGACAGGAACGGCTCGGGATCGACGTTGTCGGGCAAGCCATCGCCATCGGAATCTGCCGTTGGCAGCGCGCCGCGGGGGAGCTTGGGCAACTCCGGTTCCTGCGCCAGCGCCGGTGAGGCGCACAGCAGCGAGGTCGCGAACAACAACGACGTGGTCCTCATCGCGTCTCCTCTCCTGCCTTGGTGGTCTCTGGACCGAGGTCGCACACCTGCAGCGCATAGGCACCCAGCTCATCGGCACCCGCGGCCGCGATGCCCAGGGTCGCGTCACCGTCGGCGCGCGGCACCAGGATGGCGATGCCGCCGCCGGCACTGGACCTGTCGATGCCGGGCACGTCGAGCACGAGGTCCGGCGTCTGACGCGCGGTCGCGAGGATGCGGTACACGCGGCCTGCCTTCATGGGCACGCGGTACCAGTCGACCTTGGTGCCTGCAGGCAGCTTTTCGTCCGTCTCCGTCCACTCGCCTGCGGTGGCCAGCACGTCGGCTCCGGGCGTTGAGAGCCACTGGAGCGACGGGAGGTCGAGGAGCAGCGCAGAGCCCACCGGCATCGCAACGAAACCGTCCGTGCACACGAGCGCGACAGCTCCGGGTTCGGCTGCGGTGGCCGTGACGAGCACCTCCACCTCGCCGTCCCGGGTGGCCATGCCCTCGAGCATGGCTCCCTGGCTGAAACCAGTCGGATCCATGCACTGCGCCGTGATGCCGGCGCCGCGCATCGTCACCTGCGGTGCGCAGCATGCACCGCGCACGCGCACCGAGAGCAGGTTGCCCGCGCGCGCACTGCCGCGCAGCACGACAGGCAACTGCAGCACCTGATGGCGCCGCTGCGCGCCAGAGCGGTACGCCCCTGACTGCGCGAGCCGCATCTCCACGTCGATCGGTCCATTGGAACCTCTGGACTCGAGCCAGACGCCGGGCTCGCCGTCGAGCAGCGTGACCGAGAGCCGTTGCGTCGAGCCCGCGGCGACCGAAACCGGGTGCGTGATGCCGTCCCCGCCACGCAGCACGTATTCGCCAGCGGTCTGCGCCGAGCGGAAGGTGATGGTCGCCACCTGACGGGACGGAATGGGCACGAAGAGGGCCGGGTCGAGCTGGGTGATCCACAGGTCCGGTCGGTGCCATGCGACCACCGTTCCGGGGATCGAACCGGGGTCAGGGACCAGCGACAGCAGGTCCTGGGGGAAGATGCCCTCGCCCAGCGTGTAGGAGCGCTCGAGGATGACGCGCGGACGGCTTCGGTAGTTCGCCCGCTCCGCGATGCACCAGAACAGGTAGCTGCCGTCGCGAGGTGCAACGAACTGTCGGACCGAATCGTCGCCCGGATCCAGTTGCCCGAACTCGCGATCCAGCACGCGTTCCAGGGGCTGTTCCTCGTCCAGCTGTCGCAGCCCGTTCTGCGCGGGCACCAGCAAATGCACGTCGACGTCATCGCTCTGCACGCGCAGTCGATAGCGCATGCCCGCCTGCAGCATGGCCGTGATGGGTGCGGCGCAGCGCGGGCCGTCGAGCGTGGGGAACTGGAAGCGCGGATCCAGTTCCACCACCTGCTCGAGCACCGGTTCCCACTTCGGTCGCGGCCGCACCGGGTGCACCGACAGGCAGTAGAGGGCGCCCACGTCCTCGTACGAGGCCTCGAAAGCGACGTACACGCTGCCCGGCTGGGCCAGCGAAATGCGCGCGGTATCCAGTCTCTGGTAGTAGCGCGCGAGCGGTCCCTCCGGAACCTCCTCCCCGTTGACCCGAATCGACAGTTCTTGCGGGCTGCAGCCCTTGCTGGCGAAGCGGACCAGCCACTCGCCGACGGGCAGGGCGAACGAGTGGGCGACTTCGCCGGGCTGCTTGACGGTGTCGAGGATCGGCGCCACCGGGCATCCCATGGCAGGCGCCGGGGGCACTGCCTCGGCAGGAACCTGCGCGGATGCGACGGATCCCGTGAACAGGGCCACGGAGAGCAGGAGGGACTCGGCGCGCGGTCGAACCATTGGGGTCACTTGAAGTGGGATCCTAGCGACGGAGATTGCCCGGCTCACGCACAGGTGGCCGAACGCATCTCTGCTGGTTGTCTGCGTGCCCGACAAGCACCGGGGCATAGGATGGGGATCATGGACCGGTCCGTGCACGCTTCCATGCTCCGCGCCCTCGTCGTCTCCTCACTCCTGCTGCCGTTCGGCAGCTGCGGTCTCTTCAAGGCCGTGGTCGACGCGCCCAGCTCGGTTGCGGGCGCCGTCATCCCGGGCAAACCTTCGGACAAGCTCAAGCCGATCGACACGCTGCACCCGCGCCTGCTCAGCCTCGCCGACAGCTGCGCGGCGCGCACGCGCCTCGCGACCGACTCGTTCGCACAGGAGGTGGACACCAGGGCCGGGTCGATCCAGGCGCTGCAGTGGCGCCTGTCGTTCACGCGCGCGATGTACCAGGCGGCCACCGGTCCCTCGCCCCTCACCGGCCTGCTCGACACGCTCGTGCTGGTGACCACCGGCAAGGTGATGTTCCAGACTCGCCGCATCAGCGAGAAGTGGGGCGCGCCAGCGCGGCACATCGGTGCGGCACTGCAGTCGATGGAGGGTCTCTGCTGGGAGGTCTCCTCCGACTACCTGACCAAGGTGCAGATCGAGGAACTCAAGGCCACCCTCAAGGAATGGGAGGACCGGAAGCTCGGCTCCGAATCGGACGAGTTCGAGGAACTGCCCGACTTCCGCCAGCTCGCCCACGCCCTGGGCAAGAAGGACGCCGCGACCGGCGGCGGGATCATGAGCTTCCTCTCGATCGACCCGCTCGCGGGGCTCGAGCCGGTGGCGCGCGAGATCGCGCTCACCCGACAGTTCACGGAACGCGTGATGTTCTGGCTCGAGCGTCAGCCAGCCATGATCGAGGACCAGGTGGAGCTCGCCACGCTGCTCACCCAGCAGCTGCCCGAGGTGGTCACGACCTTGGCATCGCTCGACCGGGTCACCAAGGCCGCGGAGTCGGTTGCCGCAACGGCCGACCGGCTGCCCAAGGACATCGAGAAGGAACGCGAGGCGGCCGTGGCCCAGATCGGCGCCGAGGTGGGCAAGCAGGCGGACATGGCCCTTGCCCGCATCGCCGACGAGGTCACGCGCCAGCGACAGGAACTGCTGGCCGACCTCGACAAGGTGAGCGCACCGGTCAACTCGATGCTCGCCGAGACCCGTACGACCATTGCCGCCGGCCAGGCCATGTCCGCGGAACTCACGAAGACCGTGGCGGCAGTCGATGCGCTGATGAAGCAGTTCGAACCCGACGAGGAGGAGAAGCCGGCCCCGGCGCCGGCGCCCGCAGCTGCTCCGTCAGGCGAGCCCGCAAAGCCCTTCGACATCGTCGAGTACGGCGATGCCGCCACGCGCATCGGCACCGCTGCTGCCGAGCTCGGCACTGCGATCAGGAACCTCGACCAGTCGATGCCCAACGTGCAGAAGACGATCGACGTGGCCGTGAGCCGCATCGACCAGTCGATCGAGGCGGCCTTCCACAAGGGCCTGCAGCTCGGACTGGCGCTGGTCGGCGCCGTGACCCTGGCGGTCCTCCTCGTGCGCGCACTCGGCGCCCGCGCCAAGCGCGACCCGAGCCCGCCCGTCAGTTGAACGGGACGGCCACGAACACCCTGGGCTGGTCCCAGCTGATCGCGACGTTCACGAACACCGGTACGAAGCCGGGCGCGTACACCTCGAGGGTGACGATCGCGTCGTCCACGTCCTCCCACGGGCCGATCACCGCACGGCCGTGGCCGTCTTCCTTGAAACCCACGTTGGCGACTGCGAGGTCGTAGCTGTCGAAGAAGGCCTCGCCGTACTGGTCGGTGAGCTCGTACGACACGACGGGGTTGGCATAGGTGGCATTGGCCCACTCCTGCCAGGCCGACACGACCCGCACCCCCACGTCCTCCCAGACGAAGTTGGTGACCGGGTCGTAGACCTCGACCAGGATCGTGGCGAGTTCGGGAACCGGCTCGTAGTAGCAGCCGCAGTCCTCCTCCTCGATGCACCCGGCGAGGGGCAGCAGGGCGGCGAGGGCAGTTGCGGGGAGGAGGCGTGGGAGGCGCATGGTGTCTGAGCGCAGGATCTCAACTTGCGTGCCAGCCAGTGTGCCGCAGGACCCGGGCCCGCACAGCACCCGCGGTGTCCTGCCCCTGCGACAGCGAGAGGCGACGGTGTCTCCCGGGGGGGACCACGCCGTTCCGTTCTGGCCCACGGCCCCATGGCACCGTCTACTGGTGCACCAACCCCCTCCAAGACCGTGGCAGCAACCCTCGCACCCGTCACCTGGCGCTTCGTCCCCGCAGACCTGCGGGCAGGCGACCTCGCCTCCCTCGAACCCCTCTTCTCGGTGCTCCGGGATCGCGACCTGCCCGATGCAGCAGCCGTCGAACAGTGGCTGCGCGACGAGAGCGAACTGATGGCGCGCATCGGCGCCGAACTCGCGCGGCGCTACATCCGCATGACGTGCCACACCGACGACGTGGCAGCACGGGATGCCTACCTCGCGATGGAACAGCAGGTCATGCCCCGGGTGCGCGTGCTCGCCGACGCACTCGACCGCAAGTTCCTCGCCGCGCCGGCCATGGAAGAACTCGACCGCGCGACGCACGGCGTGCTGATCCGCAGGCGACGCACGGCTGCATCGATCTTCCGCGAGGCCAACACCCTGCTGCAGCAGGAGGAGGCGGGACTGCAGGCGCGCCAGCAGGAGGTCATGGGCGGCGTCAGCGTCGACTTCGAGGGCAGGCCCCACACGCTGCAGCAGCTCGGCCCCTACTACGAGAGCCAGGACCGTGCGCTGCGCGAGCGGGCATGGCGGGCAGGGCTCGCGGCGCGGCGCACCACGTGGACCGAACTGGAGACCGTGCTCGACCGCCTGGTCGAGTTGCGCACCCGGATGGGGCAGAACGCGGGTTTCGACACCTACACCCGCTTCCGGTTCCTCGAGCTCGGTCGCTTCGACTACACCGAGGCCGACTGCCTCGCCTTCCACCGCGCCGTGGAACAATGCGTGGTCCCTGCGGTGCGCAGGCTCGACGAGCGGCGCGCACGCAAGCTGGGACTGCCGGCGCTGCGGCCGTGGGACCTCGAGGTGGACCCCGAGGGCAGGCCCCCGCTGCGGCCCTTCGCAACCGAGCCCGAGCTCGTGGACCTGTGCACGCGGGTGTTCCGCTCGGTGGACAGCCGCTTTGCCGACGAGTTCGGCGTGCTGGTGGAACACCAGCTGCTCGACCTCATGAGCCGCAAGGGCAAGGCGCCGGGCGGCTACCAGTACACGCTCGAGGACACGCGGCTGCCCTTCGTGTTCGCGAACAGCGTGGGCATCCACCAGGACGTGCAGACCCTGTTGCACGAGGGTGGTCACGCCTTCCATGCAATCCTGTCGCGCCACTTCGACCTGGGGGCCTATCGCGACAGCCCCATCGAGTTCGCCGAGACGGCCTCGATGTCGATGGAGCTCATGGGCCTCGAGCGCATCGAGTCCGCCTACTCACAGGCCGATGCGCGCTACGCGCACGCGCGGCACCTGGAGTCGGTGCTGCGCACGCTGCCGTGGATCGCATCCATCGACGCATTCCAGCACTGGCTCTACGCCAACCCGAGGCACGGGCACGAGGAACGCCGTGCTGCATGGCTGGCGATCCGGCAGCGGTTCGCACCCGCGGTCGACTGGTCCGGTTTCGAGGACGCTGCCGCCATGCAGTGGATCGCGCAGGGCCACGTCTTCCAGCACGCCTTCTACTACGTCGAGTACGGGATCGCGCAGCTTGCGGCCCTGCAGGTGTGGCGCAACTTCCGCAGCGACCCGCAGCGTGCCGTCGGCGCCTACCGCCGTGCCCTGTCCCTGGGCGGCAGCAGGACGCTGCCCGAGCTGTTCGCGGCAGCCGAGGTCGAGTTCGACATGAGCGAGCGACTCATGGGTCCGCTGGTGGAAGCGGTGGTGCAGCGCATCGACGAACTTCAGGCAGGCTGAGGTCCTGCCCCTTCCGGCGCGCCCGCGGTTCGCGCGCGGTACCACGCCATGAGCTGCTCCACCACCTTCATGGCGTTGCCGTGGAAGTGGTTGTTGGCGACGACGAGCACCTTCCTGGCATCCGCGGCGAGACGCTCGATGCGCAGCTCCAGCTGCCGCACCTCGGATGCGGCATACTCCCAGTGGTAGACCTCGTCGCGCCCGGCGCCGTGGCGGAACCAGGCGTCGCGGTTGCGGCCGTGCAGCCGGAAGTAGGCGATGCCGTGCGCGCCGTTGCAGTGCGTCACGTCGACCGAGAACCCGCCCACCGAACCCGGGTAGTCGAGGACGGCCACGGCGATGCCATGGCGCGCGAGGCGCTCCAGCGCAGGCGCCGCGTTCCAGGAACGGTGACGCACCTCCACCACCAGCTGCGCGAGGTCGCCGAACGCCTCCTGCAGCCTCGCGAAGTGGTCGATGCTGCGATCCGTGGCCTCGACCTGCCAGTTGGTCTGCGCGAGCAGCGCGAGGAGCCTGCCGGATGCGGCCAGCGGCGCGAATCCCTCGCGCGTGCGCTGGACGAGTCCTGCGTCCTCGCTGCCGTGGTGCGTGAACTCCTGAGGCAGCTTGGCCGTGAACCAGGTGCCGAGGTCGGCCGTGCGCTCGACCCAGCTCGCGCAGTTCCTCGCGAGAGGCGGGTGGTAGAAGGTCGTGTTGACCTCGACCAGCTGCACGCGCTGCGCCACCGCGCGCAGCGTGTCCTTGCAGTTGCGCGGGTAAACCACGTCCTTCCAGTCCGCGTAGGACCAGCCGGCGACGCCGAAGTGCACCGCTGCCGGGGCCACGGGCCTCAGCCGCCCTGGCGCTGCCGGTCGTTCTCGGCCATGCGCTCGGCCACCTTCTTCTCGAAGCCGCGTTCGCCGGGCACGAAGAACGCCTTGCCGACCAGCGCGTCGGGCAGGCACTGCATGCGCGCGACGCCGCCTGTGGTGTCGTGCGCGTACGCGTACCCCTTGCCGTGCCCCATCTCCTTCATCAGGTTGGTGGGCGCGTTGCGCAGCTGCAGCGGGATCGGGTGCTGTTCGCCCTCGCGGGCGAGCGCGAGCGCGCCGTCGATGGCGCGCACCACGGCATTGCTCTTCGGCGCGGCTGCCAGGTACACGGCCGCTTCGCACAAGGGGAGCCTGCCCTCGGGCAGGCCCAGTACCTGCACGGCCTGCATGGCGCTCACCGCCACCTGCAGCGCCATCGGGTCGGCGAGGCCGATGTCCTCTGCCGCCATGGCCACCATGCGCCGCGCCGCCGCCAAAGGGTCGCCGCCGGCCTCGACGAGGCGTGCGAGCCAGTACACGGAGGCCTGCACGTCCGAGTTGCGCAGGCTCTTGTGCAGCGCCGACAGCAGGTCGTAGTGCAGGTCGCCGTCCTTGTCGTGGCGCAGCGCGCGGTGCTGGAACGCCTCGGTGACCATGGTGGGCGTGATCACGTCGCCATCGAGGCACGTTGCTGCACACGCCTCGAGCACGGTGAGGGCGCGGCGCCCGTCGCCACCGCACAGCAGCAGCAGTCGCTCGAGTGCCTGCGGTTCCATCGTCAGTCCGCGCACGCCGAGACCGCGCTCGCTGTCGGCGAGCGCCGCCTGAACGAGGCGTCCGAGGGCCTCGTGCCCGAGGGACTGGAGCGCGACCACGCGGCACCGCGAGAGCAGCGCTGCGTTGACCGAGAAGGACGGATTCTCGGTGGTGGCACCCACCAGCACGATGTCTCCCTTCTCGACGAACGGCAGGAACGCATCCTGCTGCGCCTTGTTGAAGCGGTGGATCTCGTCGATGAACAGCAGCGTGCCCATGCCTTCGCGCTGCCTGCGCTGCTGCGCCTCCGCCACGGCCTCGCGCACCTGCGCGACGCCTGACAGCACGGCCGAGAACGGCACGAAGTGCAGCTGCGCGTGCCTCGCGATCAGCAGCGCCAGCGTGGTCTTGCCCACGCCGGGCGGCCCCCACAGCAGCAGCGAGCCGGCCTTGCCCTGTTCGATGGCGGTGCGCAGCGCTCGCCCCTCGCCCACGACCTGGTCCTGGCCCAGGAACTCCTCCAGGGTGCGAGGCCGCATGCGCTCGGCGAGCGGCGCGCGCACGGCTGCGCCCTTGCCCTTCTCCTCCGGCGCGGCCTCGAACAGGCTCACAGGCGCTGCCTCCGTGCCTCGAACAGGATCACGCCGCTGGCAACTGCCACGTTGAGGCTCTCGACGGTCGGTGCGATGCCGATGCGCATGCGCTGGTCGGCGGCAGCGAGCAGTTCCGGCGGCACGCCTTGCGCCTCCGCGCCCACCACCAGCAGCGTGGGCTTGCGCAGGTCAACGCGCAGGTAGTCGTTCGTGGCGTTGCCGTCGGCCACCACCAGCTGGAGCAGGTGCCTGCGCGCGAACTCCACCACCTGCTGCGGCTTGGTGCCGGCGAGCACCGGCAGGCGGAACACCGAGCCCATCGAGCCGCGCACGGCCTTCTCGCGGAACGGATCGGCCCCGCCGGCGAGTGCCAGCACGCCCGTTGCACCGGCGGCCTCGGCGGTGCGCAGCACGGCGCCGAGGTTGCCGGGATCGCGCACGCCCGCAGCGGCCACCACGAGCGGGCTGATGCCCTTGCCCAGCAGGTCGGCCTCGCGCCACGCCGGGCGCTGCACGACGGCCACCGCGCCCTGGTGCGTCTCCACGGCGCTCATGCGCTCCAGCACGTCGTCACCGCACTCGACGAACTGCTCGGCGCGCGCCGACAGGTCGGCCCGCAGCGCATCGTCGCGCAGGCGCGGCGACACGGCGGCGCTGCGGATCGCGAGACCGGCCTGCAGCGCCTCGCGCAGCAAGCGCGTTCCCTCAACCAGCATCACGTCAGCGGGCTCGCCGCCGGCGGCATCGCGGTACGTGCGCACCAGCGGGTTCTTCGGCGAGGTGACCTGGCGGGGACCTTGGCTCATGGTCCCATCTTGGCGGACGGTGGCGCTCCGCGCCATCAGCGCTCGCCGGCGTCGAGGAAGCGATCGCGCCACTCGGGCCGTGGCAACAGGCAGCGATCCTGCCGGGCGAACCACCGGTGCCGGTTGCGGGCAAACCAGTCGTAGACCGGGTCCGCGAGAAAGCGCGGCACCAGCAGGAACACCCGAAAGAGCGGCCACGGGAAGCGCAGGTGGCCGCACATCCGCAGCGTTGCCGCAAGCCTCACGTGCACGCGACCGTGCTCGACCAGGACCACGCTGTCGGGCAGCCGTCCCTGCACGCCCAGGCGTGCAAGCAGGTCCTGCGCGAAACGCGACTGCAGGCTCGCGAACCGGAGGTTGCCGCTGCGGTTGCGC
>JBEATZ010000031.1:0-14214 GCA_041161695.1 Planctomycetota bacterium
GTGCCGCAGCTCGCGACGCACCTTCACGCCGTCGAGCACGAACTCGACCTCGATGGTCACCCACGACGGCACGACGGGATCGACTGCGCCCTCGCCACTGGCATCGAACGTGACCTGGAAACGGTCACCGCTCGCCGCGGGCTGCACCGCGGCCGGCGCCGCTGCCTGGGCGGCACCGGCTGGCAGCGCGGGCATGCCATCGAAGGGCGTGCTGCGCATCGCCACGAGCGCAGGCTCTGCATCCCTGCCGTTGCAGCGAACCTTCAGTTCGGCGACCTTCGAGACGCCGTGCACCAGCACGTAGGCCCGACCCTGCGCGCCGTGCGCCACTTCCGTGCGGTCGAGCCACGACTCGATGCGGACGCCTGCCGATGCCATCAGCACGCGCTCCCACGCCTCGATCGCGTTGCGGGCGCGCACGCGCAGCGGCGCAGTTGCAGGGTCGGCTGCCGAGCCCGCGGCCAGCACGGGCAGGGCCGCCAGCTGGGTGAGCGCCTGTGCGGCAAGCGGCCTCGCCGACGAGGCCGTCGGTTCGACCGGCAGTTCGGGCCCGCGCACGACCCACTGCGCCCAGCGCCACGGTGCCCGCGCCTGCTCGACGGTGACGCCCTCGGGGAAGGCGACGCGCCAGTGGTCCTTGCCCACCTGCAGCGGGTTGTGCGCGCCCCAGGGTCCCTGCGTCTCGTGCTGCGTCCACGAGCGCCAGGCCATGCGGGCCCACGTCTCGCCGCGCACCTCGTCCAGCTCCGCCGGGTCGGCGGTCCACTGCGCCTCCTCCACCGTGCTGCGCACGTAGAGGGGCGGGCAGGGCCTGCCTGCCGCCTTGCGCTCGCGCAGCACCTGCTCGATGGCCCAGTACGACGCACGATGATGGCCATGGCCCTTGTCGATCGTGTGGTTGGTGAGCACGAGGTCGGGCTCGACTGCATCGAGGGCGGCACGCATCGCGGCGAGCAAGGGCTCGCGGTCCCATTCCTCCAGGGTCTCCTCCAGCGTCTTGCTGTAGCCGAAGTCGCGCATGCCGAGCCAGCGAACCTCGACGTCGCTCATCGCCGCAGCAGCAAGGGTCTCGCGCACGCGCAGCGCGGCAAGGTCCCTCCCGATCTCGCGGCCGATGGCGTTCTGGCCACCGTCGCCGTGGGTCGCGTACAGGGTGACGATCCGCATGCCGTGCTTGCGACGCAGGATCGTGTTGGTGCGGCTCGACTCGTCGTCGGGATGCGCCGCCACGTTGAGCACCACGGCCGTGGATCCGGCGTCGCGGATGGCCTGGTGCAGGGCAACGAGGCCAGCACCGGGCTCGGGGTCCTGTGCGTGCAGGACGCAGGACAGGGCCACGAGGAGCGCTGCAGCACGACAGATCATGATGCGAGGCTCCGGAACCGCTTGCAGGCCTCGTCGAGCACCTTCGGTTCGACGGCGAACTGGTAGCGGATGGTGTGCACGCCGCGGGGGTCCGCGTGGAACAGGTGGCCGGGCACGCCGTTCACGCCGATGCGTTCGATGAGCTGCATGGTTGCTGCGTGCGGGTCGATGCCACCCAGCACACCCTGGTAGTCGGCCATCACGTAGTAGGCGCCCTGCGGCCTGCTCAGGCGGAAGCCCGCATCCTCCAGTGCGCTGCAGAACCGGTCGCGCTTGGCCTGGTAGGTGGCACGGAGGTCGCTGTAGTAGCTGTCGGGCAGTTGCTCGAGTGCGCGCTGCACGCCGCGCTGCATGGGGCGGGACGCACAGACCTCCATCTGGTCGAACACGATCCCGCACTTCTCCACCACCGACTCGGGGCCGGCGAGGAAGCCGATGCGCCAGCCCGTGATCGAGTAGGTCTTGCTGAAGCTGTTGAGCGTGAGCGTGCGCTCCGCGAGGCCCGGCACGGCAGCAGGGCTGAGGTGCTCGCGGCCGTCGTAACACATGTACTCGTAGACCTCGTCGGTGAGCACCGCGATCGATGTGCCGTCGAGCAGGCTCGCGAGTTCCAACAGCTCGCCGCGCGTCCACACCTTGCCCGAGGGGTTGCCGGGGGTGTTGAGCACGATGGCGCGCGTGCGCGGCGTGATGGCCTTGCGCAGCGCCGCGGCGTCGAACGCCAGCGTCTCCCGGTCGAGGGGAACGGCGACGGGTCGTGCGCCGAGCAGCGGCAGGGTGGTCCAGTGGTAGCTGTAGAACGGCTCGAACAGGATCACCTCCTGGCCCGGCTCCACCAGCGTGGTGCACGCCGCGTAGAAGGCACCCGAACTGCCCGAGGTCACCGCCACGTTCTGCGGCCCGTAGTCGAGGCCGTTGTGGCGACGCAGCTTGTTGGCGATCGCGGTCCGCAGTTCGGGCAGGCCGGCGTAGGGCGTGTAGAGCTGGCGGTCGCCGCCGCCGATCGAGGCCATGGCGCCGTCGCGGAGCGGCGCCGGCGTGTCCATGTCGCAAACACCCTGACCGAGGTTGATGCCGCCGGGTACCGCGTTGATCACCTGCGTGAGGGAGCGCAGCAGGTTGCCCTTGTCGAGGTGCGAGCGGCGCGAGGCCGTCTGCGAGAAGGCTGGGTGCAGGCTGCTCATCGGGTGCGGAGATAGCACAGGCAGGCGCGGCGCAGGGCAACTGCCATGGTCCCGGGGGCGGGGAAAGGTGGTGCGGACACCGAGGCCACGGGGCATCCTTGCCCTCACTCGCCGCGAACCAACTGCCATGACCACCTATGCGATCACCGGCGCCACGGGCTTCGTGGGCAGCGCGCTCACCGCGAGCCTGATGCAGGACGGCCACCACGTGGTCCGCATCGGTCGCAGCAGCGGCCATGCGAGCCCGGTGCCCCGGCTGCGCAACGTGACCTGGGACCCCGCCGCAGGTCGCCTCGACCCGGCCGGACTCGAGGGCGTCGACGCCGTGGTCCACCTCGCAGGCGAGAGCGTGGCCGGCGGACGCTGGACCACTGCGCGCAAGACCGCCATCCGCCAGAGCCGGGTGCAGGGCACGACCCTCCTCGCACGCATCCTCGCCGGGATGCAGCGCAGGCCGGCAGTGCTGGTCAGCGCGTCGGCCATCGGCATCTACGGCAACCGCGGCGACGAGGTGCTCGACGAGACCGCCACCCATGCGCAGGACTTCCTGGGCGAGGTCGCGCGGGAATGGGAGGCGGCCACGATGCCTGCACAGCAGGCCGGGATCCGCGTCGTGCACGCGCGCATCGGCATCGTGCTCGGTTGGTCGGGCGGCGCGCTGGCGCGGATGCGCCTGCCGTTCCTGCTGGGACTCGGCGGCCCGCTCGGCGACGGCAGGCAGTACATGAGCTGGATCTCGCTCACCGATGCCGTGCGCGCGCTGCGCCACTGCGCCGACGATGCGGGGACGCGTGGAGCGGTCAACCTCACGGCGCCGCAACCGGTGACCAACCGCGAGTTCACGCGCACGCTCGGTCGCGTGCTGCGCAGGCCGGCGTTCCTGCCGGCGCCTGCCTTCGCGCTGCGCATGTTGCTCGGCGAGATGGCCGATGCACTGCTGCTGCAGGGTCAGCGCGTGGTGCCGGCGGCACTGCAGCGCTCTGGCTTCCGCTTCGTCCACGAGCAGCTCGAGTCAGCCCTCCGCGAGGGCTGAGGCGCGCTCCGTGGCGCTCGCCCGCGCGGCTCAGCAGCCGGGCACGAACGTGAACGCGTCCGCGGTGCCGACCATGTCGCGCACCTCGGCGAGCAGTTCCTGCGCCTCCGGGTGGCCGGGGCTCAGTTCGGTGGCGCGCGCCAGCGATTCGGCGGCGGCCTCCCACCGGTCCTGCATCGAGAGCGCGACGCCCATCAGGTAGTGCAGGTCCGGGTTGCCCGGCTCCGACGCCAGCGCCCGCGCGAGGCACTGGCTCGCCAGTTCGGGATCGCCTGCCTGGACGAGGATGCTGGCGAGGTGCTGGTAGAACCCAGCGCCGCAGTCCTCCTTGCCACCCACGTTCCAACGTCCGCACGTGCTCTCGGTCATGACTTGGCTCCTGTGTGCGCGCTCGCGCCGCCCTTCCCATCGGGCCTTTGCGGCCCCGAGCTTGAGCCCCATCATGCTCCCATGCCCTGGCGCCCCCTCTCCCTCGCCTCGCTGACCTGCCTGCTGCCGGTCCTCGCCCTCCATCCCGCCGTCGCGGCCCAACAGCCGCAGCGGCCCGCCGACGCGAAGCCTGCGGGAGAGGACCCCGTGCTGCTGGCGGACCTGCAGGCCTTCGACCTCTGGCTCACCGAGTACGCCAAGGGCCAGTTCCGCATCAGCAGGGAGGGCAAGGTCGACGAGGCCGCGCTCGCGGACGTGGATGCCCGCATGGCGAAGATCGCGAAGTGGAACACGCTGCCGGCTGCGAAGAAGCTGGTGCAGGCTGCGAGCGTCGATCCCGTGCCACCCGGTGCGAAGTCCTCGACCGAACTGGTGGACTTCCGCCGCGAACTGCAGCCCTGGCGGATCCAGTCCCTGGCCGTGAAGCACCTGCGCACGATGACAGGTCCCGGGATCCTCGACTGGCTCATGTCCCGCCTCGACGCAAAGGGGCTGCGCGCAGCAGCCAAGTCGCCCGAGCAGAGGCAGGCAGCCGTGGCGCTCAGGGTGCTCGGCGGCAGCCCGAGCCTCGAGGCCAAGCTGGCGCTCGTGCGCGCCAGCCAGTCGATGCCGCCCGAACTGCGCGTGCAGGCAGTGACGGCCATGGCCGACGATGCAGCGCTCGACACCGCCCCCGTGCTCGTCGAGTTGCTGCGCGACGCAGAGCCCAACGTGCGGATCGCCGCCTGCGATGCGCTCGCCACCGCACTCGAGTCGCACACCGACGAGTCGCTGGTGAAGGACGTGGCACCCGAGGTGGCGACCGTGCGCGACAACGCGATCGCGAAGCTCCGGGAACTCGTGGTGCGCGACAAGGTCTGGCAGGTGCGCAGTGCCGCAGCGTTCTCCCTCGCACGCATGCGCTGCAAGGCGGCGATCCCGGCGCTGATCGACGGGCTCGAGGCCGAGCTCGCGCGCAAGAAGGACCCGTGGGCCATGGACGTGCGGCTGCACAAGCTGCTCGAGGGCCTCACCGGCCAGACCGTCGTGCAGGGCGACATCCGGCCCTGGAAGGAGTTCTGGAAGGCCGAGGGCGCTTCGTTCACCGTCAAGCCGAAGGTCGCTCCCGGCGCCGAGCCGCCCAAGGCCTCGAAGTACGAGAAGTTCTTCGACCTCACGATCGAGTCGGATCGCGTGCTCTTCGTGATCGACTTCTCGGGCTCCATGGCGGAACCCATGCAGTTGCAGGGCCAGGGCACCGGCGCGCGCCCCTCGGACCCCACCACCAAGGCCCAGCTGGTGGTCGCCGAGCTCAAGAAGCTGGTGATGTCCCTGCCGGACGGGGCACTCGTGAACCTGGTCGTGTTCAGCGACGAGGTGCGCGCCTGGCGCGAGGACGGCGGCAAGCCGGCGCTGGTGAAGCTGGACGATGCCGGGCGAGACGACCTCCTCGGCAGCTTCCTCGACTCGCTGCGACCGGCGGGTCCCACCAACCTTTACGGCGCACTGGACAAGGCGCTCGACTTCGCCGGACGCGGCCTGCACGACAAGTACTACGAGGCGGCCTTCGACACCCTGTACGTCATCACCGATGGCGCGCCCTCTGCAGGCGAAGTGACCGACAAGGTGGAAATCCGCCGCCGCGTGCGCGAGGCGAACCGCCTGCGAAAACTGACCATCCACTGCATCACGTTCGGCGACAAGAACGACACCGACTTCCTGCGGCCCATGGCCGAGGAAAATGGTGGCAGACACATCCACGTGCAGTAACGTCCTCGCCCCTGTTGCCGCACCGGCAACCTCCGGAGATGGAAATCCGGCAGCACCCCTCCAATGTCGCCCATGGGTCATTGGTGCAACGGCACCGCCCCATGCACATCTCGCAATGACCGAAGCATCCCAGCCACTCACTCCAGCCATGCAGTTCGCAGTGGACGAACTGAGACAGAACCCCAACCTCACCTACGTGGAGCTGAAGGAGCTTGCGAGCGCGCGGGGCCTGTTGCTGCCACCGATCCTGTTCGGCCGCGCCAAGCTCCACCTGGGACTGCCGACCGCGCCCACGCTGCAGCGCGCGCCCACGCCCGTGGTGCAGGCTGCCGCGGAAGCGGGCGCCGAGGCCGATGCCGGCGTGGCAGAGCGCACCGTCGTGCTGCCGCGCCCTGCGCGCCGCGAGGAGCCCGCGGAGGCGCCGCGTCCCGCACAGGTGAAGAAGAAGCTGCCGCCGCCCGTGGCGGGAGCCGAGGATGCCGAGGAGACCGGCACGGCGCCGGCATCGCCTGCCGCATCCGCCGCCGACATGGTGGCCCCGCGACAGCAGGGTTCGGGAGCCTTCGAGTTCGCCGTGCGCATGCTGCGCAGCGAGCCCAACCTCGAGTACGGCGACCTCAGGCTTCGGGCGGAAGCCAACGGGTTCCGGATCCCGCCGATCCTCTACGGCCGCGCCAAGGCATACCTCGGCCTCGTTCCAGTGAAGCCGCGCACTCCCAAGGCGCCGAAGCAGGAAGTGCGCCGCGGCCCGCTGCAGCTGCGCCAGGTGGAGTCCATCGTCGAGGTGCAACGCGAGGCGCTCAAGCGGTCGACGGGCTTCGGCAGCATCGAGGAACTCAGCGAGCAGCTGCGGCAGGTCGCACGTGAGCGCGACGAGCTGCAGGCGGTCGTGCGCGAGCGCGATGCACTGCGCAAGGCGCTCGAGGACATCGCCGGCCTCGTCGAAGCCCTCTACACCGACCTCGAGAACTCCTGAGTCGCGGCGGCGCCGCGGCTCAGCCGCGAGCGGCCTTGCGCAGCGACCAGAAGATCGAGGTCCCGAGCACGGCGATGATGATGCCGAGCGAGAGCAGCGGCGGGATCTTCACCACGCCCATCAGCAGCAGCTTGGCGCCGATGAAGCCGAGCACGAGGGCCAGGCCGACCTTGAGGTAGCGGAACTTGTCGAGCATGCCTGCGAGCACGAAGAACAGCGAGCGCAGGCCCATGATCGCGAAGATGTTCGACGTGAAGACGATGAAGGGGTCGGTCGTGATCGCGAAGATCGCCGGGATCGAGTCGACGGCGAAGATCACGTCGGTGATCTCCACCATCACGAGGGCGAGCAGCATGGGGGTCGCGCGCAGCTTGCCGTCGATCCGCACCCAGAACGACTGACCCTGGAGATCCGTGACGTTGAGGCGGCGTCGCAGCCAGCCGAGCAGCCTGGAGTCCTCGGGGGTGGGTTCGTGGGAGCTCTCGCGCAGCAGCTTGATGCCGGTGAGCAGCAGGAAGCCGCCGAACACGTAGAGGATCCAGTGGTAGCGCTCCACGAGTTCTGCACCCGCGAGGATCATCACGGCACGCAGCACAATGGCAGTGAGCACGCCCCAGAACAGCACGCGGTGCTGCAGCTGCCTCGGGATGTGCAGCGCCTGGAAGACGAGCACGAACACGAAGACGTTGTCGAACGACAGCGACTGCTCGACCACCCAGCCCGTGTAGAACTCGATGGCCTTGGTGGCGCCGAACTCCGAGCCGACCCAGCCGCCGAAGGAGATGGCGAGGATCGCCCAGACGGTGGTCCAGGACAGGGCTTCCTTGAAGCTCGGCGCGTGCGCCTTGCGATGGAAGATGCCGAGGTCCAGCGCCAGCATCACGAGGATGAAGACCAGGAAGAAGCCCCACAGCGTGGGACTGCCAACGGACGTGGTTGCGGCGACGGTTTCGTTCACGGGATCGAGGCGGCTCTTCTAGGCAGCCACGGACCTCACCGCAAACCGATTGCTGCCAAAGCGATGCGTGCCGACCGCGCGGCGCCCTCGAGGGTCGCGGGCAGCCCGCAGTCGGTCCAGTCGCCGCAGACCACGAGGTTGGCGGGGCCACCGGCGAGCGGGCCTGGGCGCGGGCGCAGGGGCTCGCTGCCGACCGCGGCCACGAAGGTCGCGCGGGCCTCCTTGGTCACGTGCGCCTCGGCCACGGCAGCAGGATCGAACCCGGGTGCATGTCGGCACAGCTGGCGCTCCGCCGCGGACCGGACCTCCGCCACGGGCAGGCCATCGAGCGCCCGGCACCCGCCGGCCAGGACGGCGAAGTCGCGCGGGTCGCCGCCGGGCCGCCGCACGAGGAAGTGGAAGGGGTCGCCGTCGACGAGCGCGACGAGATCCTCCCCGCGCAACGGGGCATCGGCTGCCGACCGCATGCGGAACCACACCGAGACGATGGGAGAACTCGCGAGCGCGCCGGGCCCCGCAGGAGGCGCTCCGTCGAGTGCCCCATACGCATGCCAGGGCACCGCGCTCACCACCAGGTCGGAGGGATCGATCGCGGTGCGGCTGCCGTCCGTGAACACCAGGGCATGGACGGCTGCTTCGCGCACCTCGAAACCCGCGACGCGCGACCCCTTGTGAAGCGCGATGCCGGCACCGGCGAGCGCTGCCTCCGCGGGACCGTCGAGGATCTCGCCCCACGTGGTGCGCGGCAGCGCGATCGCCCCGCCTGCTGCAGAGAACCGGAAGGCCTCGCGCAGCGTCCGCAGGAAGATGCGCGCCTGCACCTCGGCGGGCTCCGCGTTCATGAGGGCGCGGCACAACGGCACCCAGAGCAGCGCAGCGGGATCGCCCTGCTGGCCACTGCGGTCCAGCCACTGCTGCAGCGTGAGCTGGGGTGCACAACCGAGCAGCACCCCGAGCATCCCGCGCAACGCGCGCAGGCAAGAACCGAAGTTCATGCCCGTACCCATGAGGGCGAGCGGCATGGCGAACGGGATCGGCAACCTCGAGAGCTCGAGCGCGGAGGCCCTGCCGTCACGGCCGCGGTAGGCGACGCGCAGTGCCGGAGCGAACTCGAAGCAGCTCTCGGCGCCGATGCGGCGCAGCAACTGCCGGAAGTCGCGGTAGCAGCCGAGGATCACGTGCGGGCCGTTGTCGCATTCCATGCCGCCGCGCTCTCGCGGCAGGGTGAATGCACGGCCACCGAGGCGCGGACGCGACTCGTGCAGTTGCACCGCGAAACCGCGATCCGCGAGCAGCAACGCGGCGTGCAGGCCGGCAACACCGGCGCCGATCACGTACGCGCGCCGACTCATCGGCCGCTGCCCGCCACGCGCAGGGCGATCCACAGCTTGCGCCAGCGACCGATGCGCAGCCGCGCGCCACGGATGTCGCCGCCGCGCCGGACGAGCTTTTGCAGCAGTTCGCCGTAGACCGCGCCCATGATGCGGGGCGGCAGCAGGTGACGACGCTCCGAACGGTCGAGGCGCAGCAGCGCGGCGCGCGCAGCAGCGAAGTGGCGTTGCGCCACGGCCACGATGCGCCGGACCAGTTCGTGCAAGGGACCGCCTGCCTCGTACGCGGCCTCCGGCCCCTGCCCGCGCAGCCACGACTCCTCGATGCCGAGCTCGCGCAGCCATGCGCGGGGCACGTAGACGCGTCCATCGCGCGCGTCGGCATGGAGGTCGCGGAGGATGTTGGTCCACTGGAGCGCCTTGCCCAGGGACACCGCGTATTCCTCGGCGACGGGACCGCGTGCACCGAGCACCGGCAGGCATGCGAGGCCCACTGCCGATGCCACCAGGTAGCAGTAGCGGTCGAGCGACTGTTCGGTCTCGTGCCGCGGCGCGTCGAGGTCTGCCCCAACTCCCTCGAGGATCTCGCGCAGGTGACGGGGCTCGACCCGGTGGAGGGACACGACGCGCGCGATGGCGCGGCCGACCTCCGTGCGCGGCAGCGTGCCGTCGAGGAGGGCTGCATCCAGTTCCGCACGCCAGAAGTCGAGGTGTTCGCGTGCGGTGTCGGCATCGGGCGCATCGTCTGCTGCATCGTCGACGACGCGGCAGTAGGCGTAGATCGCCACCATGCCCTCGCGGCGCACCTCGTCGAGGAACCGGAACGACACGAGGAAACTCGAGCCGGATGCCGCAGCCACGGCCTGCGGGGAGAGCAGTGCGCCAGGGGGCATCGAACGGTGGGCAGGCGCGGGCAGGCTCATGCCGCCGTCCTCCTCAGGCTGCGTGGAGCCACCGGCAGCAGTGCGCCCAGCACGCAACCGATGCGCTGGCCGCGCGTGAGACGCACCTTGCCGGCAAGCACATCGCCGCCTGCCTGCTCGATGCGGTCGAGCACGGCAGACGCACCACGCAGGATGGCGCGCAGTTCGAGCCGCAGCCGGCCGCGCACCCGTTCCGTGAGTTCCCAACCTGCCGCGAACTCGGCGCGCAGCCGCTGCACCCATTCCATCGCAAGGGCGCGCAGGCCCGTCGATGCCTGCGCGGCGCGCAGCTGTTCCTCGGACACCCCGTAGCGCTGCAGGTCGGCGGCCGGGAAGTAGATGCGGTCGCGCTCGCGCAGGTCCGAGCCCATGTCCTGCAGGTGGTTGAGCAGCTGCAGCGCGGTGCAGATGCGGTCGGAGAGGCTGTCCAGCGCCGCGTCGCGGTGGCCGCAGACACGCAGGACCAGCCTGCCCACCGGGTCCGCCGAACGGCGGCAGTAGTCCAGCAGCGCCGGCAGGTCGTACCTGCGCACCGTCAGGTCCTGGGCGAAGGCATCGAGCAGGTCGGTGAACAGCCGCTGCTCCAGTTCGCAGGCGCGCATCGAGTCGACCAGGTCGCGGAACAACGCCACGTCCGCCGCACGGCCGGACAGGTGGTCGAGGAACGAACTGCGGAACGAGGCCAGTGCCGCTGCATCGCGGTGCTCGTCGGCAAGGTCGTCGGCGGTGCGCGCGAAGGCGTAGATCCGGTGCAGGTGGGCGCGCGCCGCGCGCGGCAGCAACCACGAACCCACCGGGAAGTTCTCGTAGTGGGTTCGGGCCAGCGTGGCCCAGGACGGCTGGGAGCCGGTGGCGATCGGGATTTCCGGGAGCGGCTGCGTCACCGTGGGGGGAACCAGAGCACAGGGTGGGGTCTTCGCAAACGACAAAAGGTAACCACCATGAACCTCGACTTCGAAACTTCCAAGAAGGTCAGCGACTACGTCAGCGTGCCCGCCGGCACCTACCTCTGCAGGGTCGGCCAGGTGCGTCCCGGCACCACGCGCAACGGCGACGAGCGCTGGTCGATCAGCCTCGTCATCGCCGAGGGACGGTTCGCCGGCAAGCAGGCGGCGTGGGACAACCTCGTGTTCAGTCCGCGGGGCCTCGCACGCGTGCGCCTCGTGTTCGAGGCCTTCGGCCTGCCGTCCTCGGGCAAGGTCGACGTGGAGCCGTCCGACCTCGAGGGCTGCACGGCCCTCGTCGAGGTGCGGCCCGCAGAGTACGCAGCTGCCGGCGGGCCGGTCATCCGCCGCAACGAGGTGCCCTATGCCGGATACCGGTCGGTCGCCGGGGCCGAACCCGCGCGCCTCGCCTCGCAGCAGCCACACGATCCGGAGGAGAACGGCGACCCGGTGCCGTTCTGAGGGATCCGTGCCCGCCTCCATCCTGTTGCCCGCGGCCGCGTTCGCCCTCGCTGCGGCCGCGCACCTCGGCACCCCGGCACCCGCCATGGAACGCCCCGTGCAAGACCCTACGATCCGGACCGTGAAGGCCAAGCAGCGCATCGAGGAGCTTCGCGAGGAGATCCGCCGCCACGACCATCTCTACTACAACCTCGGCAAGCCCAGCATCAGCGATGCGAGCTACGACCAGTTGTTCGTGGAGCTGCGGAAGCTCGAGGCCGAGCACCCGGACCTCGTGACGCCGGACTCCCCCACCCAGCGCGTGGGGGCGCCGCTGCCGAAGGGTGCGAGCTTCGGGACCTTCCGCCACCTCGCGCCGATGATCAGCATCGAGTCGATCATGACGGCCGGGGACGTGGTCGAGTTCGACAAGCGCGTGCGCAAGCAGCTCGAACTCGCCGAGGATGCGAAGCTGGAGTGGGCCATCGAACCCAAGCTGGATGGCGTGAGCGCCAGCCTGCTCTACGAACACGGCGTCCTCGTCCGCGGGCTCAGCCGCGGCGACGGCGAACAAGGCGAGGACATCACCACAAACCTGCGGACCATCCGCAACCTGCCGCTGCGCCTCCTCGGCGACGGCCCGTTCCCGAGCCGCATCGAGCTGCGCGGCGAGGTGATCATGCAGCGCAGCGAGTTCGCGAAGCTGCAGGAGGCGAGCGAACTCACCAGCGAGACCCCCTTCCGCAATGCCCGCAACACCGTGGCGGGCACGCTCAAACTCCAGGACCCGCGCATCGTGGCCAGCAGGCCGATGGACTTCCTGTGCTTCGCCGTGGGCTTCGTGGAGGGCATGCGCTGGGAGACGCACGAGGCCTTCCGGGAGCAGGTAAGGGCGTGGGGATTCCACCCGGCAGAGCCCTTTGCCGTGGTCGACCACGTGCAGGGCCTGCTCGACTTCCGCGACGACCTCGAGCAACGGCGCGAGGCGCTCCCCTACGAACTGGACGGCGTGGTCGCCAAGCTCAACCGCATCGAGCTGCAGAACCGCGCCGGCCGCACGGCGCGCACGCCGCGCTGGGCGCTCGCGTACAAGTTCGCACCGCGCATCGCCATGACGCGCGTGGAGTCGATCGGCGCACAGGTGGGCCGCACCGGCGCCGTGACCCCGGTCGCGCGCCTCGAGCCCGTGGCGCTCGCAGGCGTGACCGTGAGCAACGCGACGCTGCACAACTGGGACCTGCTTGCCGAACGCGACGTCCGCGAGGGCGACTGGGTGGAGATCCAGCGCGCCGGCGACGTGATCCCCGAGGTGGTGCGCGTCCTCCTCGACAAGCGCCCGGCGCACAGCGAACCCAAGCAGCCGCCGCGCGAGTGCCCGACCTGCGGCACCGAACTCGAGCCCGAGGGCGCGTTCCGTTACTGCGTCAACCTCGAGTGCCCCGACCAGCTGCGCGGCCGCATCGTGCACCTGTGCAGCCGCCGTGCCCTCGACATCGAGGGCCTCGGCCCGAAGCAGGTGGGCCAGCTCATCGACGCCGGCATCCTCGAGAAGGTCGAGGACGTCTTCTCGCTCCCGACGAAGCGCGATCGGGTCCTGGAGCTCGACCGCTGGGGCGAACGCAGCCTCGCCAAGATCGAACAGCAGCTGGAGCAGGCCAGGCGCCCGCTGCTCGCACGCTTCCTGCACGCCCTGGGCATCCGGCACGTGGGCGAGCAGACCGCCAAGGACCTCGCATCCCACTTCGGCTCGATCGACAAGGTGCGCGAGGCCACGGCCGAGCAGCTCATGGAGGTGGATGGCGTGGGCGAGGAGGTCGCGGGCTCCATCGTGCGGTTCTTCGCGCAGCCCCGGAACCAGCAGTTCCTCGAGGCGATGGCGCAGGCGGGCGTGCAGCCCGCATCCGAGCAGGCTGCAGGCCCCGGACCGCTGAGCGGCAGGATCTTCGTGTTCACCGGCGGCCTGCAGTCGATGAGCCGCGACGAGGCCAAGCATCGGGTCGAGCAGCTGGGCGCGCGCACGGCAGGATCGATCGGCAAGAAGGTGACCGACGTGGTCGCCGGCGAGGCCGCGGGCAGCAAGCTCGACAAGGCGCGCGAGCTGGGGATCGCCATCCACACCGAGGAACAGTTCCTCGCGCTGCTGGGGAAGTGAGATGGAAGCACCACGTCCCCTCCGCCACGTGCTGCGCATCCTGCTGATGGGCGTGGGCCTGGGTCTCGCGCTGTACGCCGCGCACCTTGCCGCCGGGATGTTCGCGTGAGGGAACGCGGCACGACGATCCTCGACTGGCTCGATGCCCTGGTGCCGGGGAGCTTTCCCGGCAGGCCGGCGAGCTGGCGCGTGATCCAGACGCACATCTCGGTGGTGATCGTGACGCCCACGCACGCCTTCAAGCTCAAGAAGCCCGTGCGGCTCCCCATCCTCGACTACACGACGGTCGGCTTGCGCCTGCACCAGTGCAGTGAGGAGGTGCGCCTCAACCGCCGGCTCTGCCCGAAGGTGTACGAGGGCACGTGCGCAGTGCTGGCGCGCCCCGACGGGAAGGTGGTGTTCGACTGGCTGGGCTGGGCCGCTGCCTCGGACCCGGAGTTCGCGGACGGGACCGAACACGTGGTCGACCATGCCGTCGTGATGCAGGTGCTGCCGGCGGACCGGATGCTCGACGTGCTGCTGGAGCACGGCGCGGTGACGGCTGCGGACCTCGCGGCCGTGGGCGCCCAGCTCGCGCACTTCCATGCCACGTGCCGCAGTGACGACGAGGTGCGACGCGCCGGCAGCCCGAGCCGACTTGCCGAACTGGCGGCCGCGAACTTCCGCGAGCTCCGCGCGATGGAAGGTCACGGCATGCCGCCGGACCTCCTGGACGCGCTGGCGCAGCGC
>JBEATZ010000276.1:0-21849 GCA_041161695.1 Planctomycetota bacterium
GCTGGGGCGTTCGTGTTGATGTCGAACCGGTCGATGATGATCCCGGTCGGGCTGATCACGTCGATGTCGAAGTACATCGTCGCAGCCGCCGGGGGCGGGTTGGAGATGACGAGGCCGCCGCGGAAGGTGGACTCGATCGGCGACTGGGCGAGGAGGGCCGCGGGCAGGGCGGCGAGAAAGAACAGCGAGGGCAGCACGTTCATGGCAGGGAGCGCAAGAGCATAGCCCCACCGCGAATCCGCAGGAGACCGCTGCACCGTCGCGAGATTCCGTGCCTCGCCCTTGCATTCCGCGGCGTAATGCATATTCATGCAGCGCCGTTGCATAAGTATGCAAGCTCGGCCATCCCCAACCCAGACCCGTGACAGCCGCCGCGAGCGCATCCTCGCGTGGATCGGCCGCGAGCGCGTGCGCAGCCAAGCAGAACTGCAGCAACTGCTGGAGCAGGAAGGGTTTGTGGTCAACCAGGCAACGCTTTCCCGCGACCTGCGCGACCTCGGCGTGGTGAAGGGTCCCGAGGGCTACGAGTTGCCCAGCGCCTCCCCCACCCCCGAGACGACCGGCAGCAGCCTGTGGCATGCCGTGCACGCGTGGATGCTCAGCGCCGTGGCGGCGCAGAACCTCGTCGTGCTCAAGACGCCGCCCAGCGGCGCATCCCCGCTGGCACTGGCGCTCGACCGCATGCCCCCTGACGGCACCGTCGGGACCATCGCCGGCGACGACACGGTGCTCGTCGTGTGCACCGACAGCATCAAGGCGCGCTCGCTCGCGCGGCGCCTCCAGGCACTCAAGGCCATGGGCGCACAGGGAAACAACCAACCGTGAAGAAGAAGGCCGCGATCGTCGGCGCCTCGGGCTACACCGGGCGCGAACTCCTGCACTGGCTCCACCGCCACCCCCACCTCGAGGCGAGCGTGGTCATGACGGCGCGCGCCGGCGCGACCCCGGAGCCCGTCGCCCACCCGGGCGAGGATCCCATCGACCCGCTCGACGTGGCACGCCTCCGCGACGTCGACGGCGTGTTCCTCTGCACGCCGCACGGTGCCGCAAGCGAACTCGCGAAGGCAGCGCTGGCGATGGGCCGCAAGGTCGTCGACCTCAGCGCCGACTTCCGGCTGCGCGACCCGCAGGTCTACGCGAAGACCTACGGCAGCCCGCACCCGGCGCCCGACCTCCTCGCCCAGGCCGTCTACGGACTGACCGAGCACGCGCGCAGCGCCGTGGCCGGTTGCTCGCTGCTCGCCAACCCGGGCTGCTACCCGACATCCATCCTCCTGCCACTGCTGCCGCTGCTGCAGGGCGGCATGCTCGACGCCACGGCCCCCATCATCGCCGACGCGAAGAGCGGCGTGTCGGGCGCTGGCAAGTCGCCCACCGACCGCACGATCTTCGGCGCCGTGCACGAGACCTTCTGCGCCTATGGCGTGGGCACCCACCGGCACACGCCCGAGATCCACCAGGGCGCGGGCACCGACCGCATCGTGTTCGTGCCGCACCTGCTGCCGGTCTTCCGCGGCATCCTGTCGACGATCTACGTCACCCCGGCACGAGGCCAGACCGCGGACACCATCCGCGAGGCGCTGCGCAGCCGCTACGACGGCGAACGCTTCGTGAAGGTGTACGGCAAGGGGATGCCCGAGCTGCGCTGGGTGCAGCACACCAACCAGTGCCACATGGCCGTCGCTGCATGCGGCAGCCAGGTGGTCGTCGTGAGCGCCATCGACAACCTGCTCAAGGGTGCGTCGGGGCAGGCCATCCAGAACATGAACCTGATGCTCGGCCTCGCGGAGGCGGAGGGACTGCAGTGAGGATCCTCGTCAAGATCGGCGGCGCCCAGCTCGAACAGCCGGAGCCCCGCGCTCAGCTCTGCGCAGACCTCGCGCGCGCCCGTGCCGAGGGCCACGAGATCGTGGTCGTCCACGGCGGCGGCAACCAGATCCGCACCGTCACGCGGGCGCTCGGCCTGCAGGAACAGTACGTCGACGGGTTGCGCGTCACCGATGCGGCCACCGCCGAGGTGGTGCTCATGGTGCTCGGCGGACAGGTCAACCGCACGCTGGTGGCAGCCCTGCAGCATGCAGGCGTCCAGGCAGTGGGCCTGAGCGGCGCCGACGGCGCCACCTTCAGCGCGCGCAAGCTCGAGCGCGAGGGCTCGGACCTCGGCTACGTGGGCGCAGTCGACACCGTGCGGCCGCAGCTGGTGCACTCGCTGCTGGCGGCAGGCTACGTGCCGGTGATCGCAACCGTCGCCCCGGGCGTGCGCAGCCGCGCACAGGACCCGTTCTACAACCTCAACGCCGACCACGCGGCAGGCCCGCTGTGCAAGGCGCTGTGCTGCGATGCCGTGCTGTTCCTCACCGACGTCGAGGGCGTGCTCGATGCATCGAAGCAGCGCATCCCCCAGCTGACCCCCGAGTCCTCGGCCGAGCTCGTGCAGAGCGGCGTGGCCAAGGGCGGCATGCTGCCCAAGCTCGAGGCCGCATGGATGGCGGCACGCGAGAACCCGCTGGCGCTCGTGAAGATCGCCCCTGCCGGCGCGCAGGACGCAGTGCTCGCCGCACTGCGCCAGAACACCGGAACGTCGTTCCGCATGATGGAGGTGTCCCGTGGATGAAGGCCTGATGAAGACGTACGCGCGCATGCCGGAGGTGTTCACCAACGGCTGCGGCGCGGTGCTCGTGACCGAGGACGGCAGGCAGTTCCTCGACTTCCTCGCCGGCATCGCGGTGTCGGCGCTGGGCCATGCCGATCCCGACCTGGTGGCCGCACTGCGCGACCAGGTGGGCAAGGTCGTGCACCTGAGCAACCTGTTCCGCCACCCCTACACCGAGGCCGTGGCGACGAGGCTGTGCAAGCTCACGGGGATGGGCGCCGCGTTCTTCACCAACAGCGGCACCGAGGCCATGGAGTGCGCGCTCAAGCTGGCGCGCAAGGCCATGCACGTGCGCGGCACCCCGCACCGCACCAGCTTCGTGGCGATCGAGGGCGGCTTCCACGGTCGCACGATGGGCGCCGTGTCGCTCACCCACAACGAGAAGTACCGCAAGCCGTTCGCGCCGCTGCTGGACGTGACCTGGGTCGCGCCAGGCGACGTCGAGGGCCTCGCGCGCGTGCTGCGCGAGAAGCAGCCTGCTGCACTCGTTCTGGAGCCGATCCAGGGCGAGGGCGGCATCCGCGACCTCGGCGCCGACTTCCTGCGCGCGGCGCGCAGGCTGTGTGACGAGACCGGCACCCTGCTGGTGCACGACGAGGTGCAGTGCGGCTGCGGCCGCACCGGCGACTTCCTCGGCGCGATGGCCCACGGCGTCACGCCCGACGTGGTCGTGCTGGCGAAGCCGATCGCCGCAGGCCTGCCCATGGGCGCATGCCTCGCATCCGCGGCCCTTGCCGACACCTTCGCACCCGGCGAGCACGGCTCGACCTTCGCCGGCGGCCCGCTCGTGTGCCGCGCCGCGCTCGTGTTCCTGCAGAAGATCGAGCAGGGCGAACTGATGGCCAACGTGAAGGCGCGCGGCATGCAGCTGCGCGCCGGGCTCGAGCAGCTCCAGCACGAGTTCCCCACCATCGTGCGCGAGGTGCGCGGCCGCGGCCTGATGATGGGCCTGCGCATGCACCACTCCGGGAAGGAGTTCCAGCAGGGCCTCTACAAGGCCGGCGTCATCACCAACCTCACCGCAGGCGACGTGATCCGCATCGTCCCCCCCTACGTCGTCACGGCGGAGCAGGTGGACGCGGCCCTTGCCCGCATGCGTTCCGTGCTCTCGTCCCTCCCCGTCGAGGTGAAGTCATGACCGTCGCCGAACTCGATCTCACGCGCCTCTCCGTCAACGACATGCTCTGCACCTCCCTGCTGAAGCTGGAGGACATCGAGCGCATCTTCCGCACCGCAGCCGCCCTCAAGGCCGGGCGCGAGGTGCACACGGACGTGCTGCAGCACAAGCGGCTCGCGATGATCTTCGAGAAGGACTCGCTGCGCACCCGCTTCACCTTCGACATCGGCATGCAGGACCTCGGCGGCAGCGCCGTGTTCATGGACCACCGCGACGCGCGCCTCGGCTCCCGCGAGTCCATCAAGGACATGGCCAAGAACCTGGAGCGGTGGGTCCACGGCATCGTCGCCCGCACCTTCAAGCACCGCGTGCTGGAGGAACTGGCACATTACGCCGGCATCCCCGTCATCAACGGCCTGAGCGACTCGTTCCATCCATGCCAGTCGCTGAGCGACTTCTTCACGCTCGTCGAGAAGTGGGGCTCGGTGCGCGGCCGCACGCTCACCTACGTGGGCGACGGCAACAACACCTGCCACTCGCTCATCCACACGGCGGCCAAGCTGGGCGCCAACATCAAGGTCTGCTCGCCCGAGGGCTACGAGCCCAACTCCCGCGTGGTGAACGAGGCCATGCGCACGGCGCTGGAGACCGGCTCGCGCATCGAGATCCTCAACGATCCCGATGCCGCCGCCGACGGCGCCGATGCCATCTACACCGACGTCTGGGCCTCGATGGGCCAGGAAGACGAGATCGAGGAGCGCAACGGCATCTTCGCTCCCTACCAGGTCGACGAGGAGATGATGGCGCGCGCCAACAAGGGCGCGCTGTTCATGCACTGCCTCCCCGCGCACCGCGGCTGGGAGGTCACGGCCGAGGTCATGGATGGCGACCAGTCGGTCGTCTACGACATCGCCGAGAACCGCCTGCACATCCAGAAGGCCATCATGGCCCTGCTCATGCACTGAGCCGCAGCCACCTGCACGCACCACCCAAGCATCCCCCAACCACGACCCCTCCATGAAGCTCAAGATCGTTCTCGCCTACTCCGGCGGCCTCGACACGTCCGTCATCATCCCCTGGCTCAAGGAACACCACGACTGCGAGGTGCACGGCTACTGCGGTGACATCGGGCAGGGCGAGGAGGAACTGCGTGGGCTCGAGGAGAAGGCGCTGCGCTCGGGCGCGCTCTCCTGCAAGGTCGAGGACCTGCGCAACGAGTGGCTCACCGACTACGTGTGGCCGTGCGTGCGCGCCATGACCGTGTACGAGGGCCGCTACCTGCTTGGCACCAGCATGGCGCGCCCGATCCTGGCCAAGGGCCAGGTCGACTACGCGCGCGAGATCGGCGCCAATGCCGTGGCGCACGGCTGCACCGGCAAGGGCAACGACCAGGTGCGCTTCGAGCTCACCTACCAGGCGCTGGCGCCCGACCTCAAGGTCATCGCCCCGTGGCGCAACTGGACCATCCGCAGCCGCGAGGACGCCCTCGACTACGCGGACAAGCGCGGCATCCAGGTCACCGCCTCGCGCACCAAGATCTACTCTCGCGACCGCAACCTGTGGCACATCAGCCACGAGGGCGGCCAGCTCGAGGATCCCTCGCTGCCCCCGCCGGACGACGTGTGGGTGATGTCGGTCGATCCGCGCAAGGCACCGGAAACGCCTGCCGAGCTGACCCTTGGCTTCGAGGCCGGCGTGCCGGTCTCGCTCGACGGCAGGCGCATGCAGCCTGCCGACATGCTGGCGAAGCTCAACGAGGTCGGAGGCGCCCACGGTGTTGGTCGCATCGACATCTGCGAGAACCGCCTCGTCGGCATGAAGTCGCGCGGCGCGTACGAGACCCCCGGCGGCACCATCGTGTTCGAGGCCGCGCGTTCGCTGCGAGCCATCACGATGGAACGCGACACCATGCACCTCTGCGAGAAGCTCATGACGGACTACGCGGACCTGGTCTACACCGGTCGCTGGTTCCACCCCATGCGCCGTTCGATGGACGCGCTGTTCCGCGAGGCCACGAAGTTCGTGACCGGCGAGGTGAAGGTGCGCCTCTACAAAGGCACCGCCACCGCGATCGGCGCGAAGTCGCCCTACAGCCTCTACAGCGAGAGCCTCGCCACCTTCGGCGAGAGCGCCTCGTTCGACCACGCAGACAGCTACGGCTTCGTGAAGCTCTACGGCCTGCCCGGCGCCGTGGCCTCCAAGGTGCAGGGAGCGGGCCTGTGAGCAAGGCAGGAAAGATGTGGGGCGGCCGCTTCAGCGGCAGCCTCCACCCCGAGTTCGAGGCGTTCCAGAAGAGCCTGCCGGTGGACCACGTGCTGGCGTTCGCCGACCTCGAGGTCAACCACGCCTGGGCCGGCGCGCTCGGCGAGGCCGGGGTGATCGGCAAGGGCGACGTGAAGAAGATCCGCGCGGCCATCGAGAAGGTGGCTGCCGAGTGGGAACGCGACGGCATCCCTGCCGACGATCCCGCCGAGGACGTGCACAGCCTCGTCGAGAAGACGCTCGCGAAGCACGTGGGTGACCTCGCCAAGCGCATCCACACCGGCAGGAGCCGCAACGACCAGGTCGCCACCGACCTGCGCATCTTCCTGCGCAACCGGTCGCTCGGCCTCGTCCTCGCGGTGCAGGAACTGATCGAGGCACTGGTGCGCATGGCCGAGCGCCATGCGGACCTGCCGCTGCCGGGGTTCACGCACATGCAGCGCGCCCAGCCGGTGACGGTGGGCCACCACGCGCTTGCCTACGTCGAGATGCTGTGGCGCGACCGCGGCCGCATCACCGACGCCTGGCACCGCATGAACCAGTGCCCGCTGGGCTCGGGTGCGCTGGCCGGCACGGCGCTGCCCATCGACCGCGACAAGCTCGCGCAGGAACTCAACTTCGACGGCGGGCCCACCCGCAACAGCCTGGATGCCACGGCCGACCGCGATGCCGCCACCGAGCTGGCCTTCGCGTGCGCGATGACCATGGTGCACCTGTCGCGCCTGTGCGAGGACGCGATCTTCTACGCCTCGTACGAGTGCCGCTACCTGACGTTCACGGATGCCGTGTCCACGGGCTCGAGCCTGATGCCACAGAAGCGCAACCCGGACGCGATGGAGCTGGTGCGCGGCCACGCCGGCAAGGTGTGCGGCATGCTGCAGTCGCTGCTGATCCTGCAGAAGGGCCTGCCGCTCGCCTACAACCGCGACCTGCAGGAGGACAAGGAATCGGTCATCGGCGCCGTGTCCGCCACGCAGCAGTGCCTGCGCATTGCCACGATCGCCGTGGAGTCGATGCGCTGGGACGAGTCCCGTTGCCGCGCGGCAGCCGAGACCGGCTACCTCAACGCGACGGACCTGGCCGACCTGCTGGTTGCCGCAGGCGTGTCCTTCCGCGATGCGCACGAGATCGTCGGCAAGGCGGTCAACCGCGCGGTCGAACTGGGCGTCGAGTTGCAGGACCTGCCCGAGGCGGACCGCAAGAAGCTGCTGCCCGCCCTGAAGGGCGACCTTCGCGCACAGTTGAGTGCCGAGGCCGTGCTGGCCCGCCGCGGCGCCATCGGCGGCACCGCACCCAAGCGCGTGCGCGAGCAGGTCGAGGCATGGAACGAGATCATCACCAGCTGGCACGAGGAGGACTGACATGACCGTTCCCAACTTGGTCATCCGGCCCGCGGTCGTCGCGGACGCCAAGCCCATCATGTCGCTCGTCAACGAGCTGGCGCTCCGACAGGTGATGCTGCCGCGCTCACCGGCTTCCGTGATCGAGAACATCCGCGACTTCGTCGTGGCGGAGATCGACGGCAAGATGGTCGGGTGCGGCGCGCTTGCCGTCACCTGGACCGACATCGCCGAGATCCGCAGCCTGGCCGTCTCGCCCGAGATGCAGAAGGGCGGCATCGGCAAGGCCATCGTCGAGGCACTGGTGGCCGACGCCCGCCGCCTGGGCATCCCGCGCCTGTTCGCCTTCACCTACGTACCCGGCTTCTTCGCGAAGGTCGGTTTCGTCAACTGCGCGCACGAAGACCTCCCCCACAAGGTCTTCAACGACTGCATGCACTGCCCGAAGTTCCTGGCATGCGACGAGATCGCCATGACGCGCGTGCTGGACGCCAAGGCCTCGCCGACCAAGCTGTTCGGCAAGCCGCAGCGCGCGATCCCGCTGCCGCAGCGCACGCCCCAGTTCACGCCGCCGGAGATCAAGAAGGGCTGAGATGCTCACGGCGCTCGTACGCGGCTTCGGCCACCTCTTCGAGCCAGGGGTGCGCCGCTACCTGCTGTACGGGCTGCTGCTCGCCGTGACATGCGTCGTTGCCACCTGGGCCCTGGTTGCCTGGCTGCTCACCGCGACGGCGCTCACCTCGATCGGCTGGATTGACGCCGTTCTCGACTTCTTCGGGGGCTTCGCCACGCTGTTCCTCACCTATCTGCTGTTCCCTTCCGTGTTCGGCGCGATGTGCACGCTGTTCATCGAGTCGGTGGTGGCTGCGGTGGAACGGCGCCACCACGGACGGCTGGGTGAGGCGCGCGGGGCGTCCCTGACCGCCGCACTGTTCGCCGGCGTGCGCCTGCTCGGCCTCGGCCTGCTGCTCAACGTGCTGCTGCTGCCCCTGTTGTTCCTCGGCCCCGTCTACTTGGCCGCCTCGGTGTGCGTGCAGGGCCTGCTGCTGGGACGCGAGTACTTCGAGCTCGTCGCGTTGCGCAGGCTGCCGCCGGCCGAGGCCGCAGCGCTGCGGCGCAAGTGCCGCGGCAGCGCCTTTGGCATGGGCGCCATCGCGGCCATGCTGCTGATGGTTCCGTTCCTCAACCTGCTGGTGCCCTTTGCCCTCGCGGGAGGCATGGTGCACCTCGTGCACGACGGCCGTCGGACCTGAAGCCGGTCCCGGCCCGGCACCGGTGCTTGACGGTGTCGAGGCAGCCGACCATGGTGGTGGCCTCGGCGACCTCGCACCCTCGTGTGGCACCCGCGCCCCAACCAACCGGCGCGACGAACGGACCATCCATGAAGAACTCCCGCCCCGGCTTCCTCGGCTCCATCTCCCGCATGGCAGCCACGCTCTCCTGCATCGGACTGTTCGGCATCACGCTCGCAGCGACCAGCGACTCGCCCACCGCCTCCGTGTCGCAACAGGGCACGTCGAGGGGGCGCGACGCCCGCGTCGAGCGCGTCTTCAGCGTGATGCACGGGGTGGTCGCGACGCAGCTGGTCACGGCCGGTTCGCAGGGCCACCAGCTCGGTGACCTCCGGGTCCTCACGGCGACGCCGATCCTGGACGCGAGCGGCACCGTGGTCGGCAGGCTCGATGCCCAGTTGCTCACGACCACCATCGACTTCCCGACCCCCGGCGACGAGGTGCGCATGAGCACGCTCAACTTCGTGTTCGGCCAGGGCACCACGCACTACGCCGGCTCCGCAGACCAGCTGATCGTGAGCGGCAGCGGCTACTACCCCGGCAACCAGAGCACCATCCCGGTGGGCAATGCCCTCATCCGGCCGATCACGGGCGGATCGGGCGCGTACGCAGGCGCCTCCGGGTGGGCCGAGACCGAACACTTCCTCGACGGCACGTGGCGCCACACTTTCCACCTGCTGCCAACGCCGCGCCGCTGAACGCAGCTTCCCCGTTCGACGCGACGCGGGCACACTGCACGCCATGCGCACGCGTTCCCGCCTGCACCTCCTGCCCTGCCTGAGCCTGCTGGTCGCAGCGGCGACGGCGCAGGCGCCACAGGGACCCGGCATCCCCGCGGACGTGACCGCCCTCGGCGCGGCACCTGCCGCGGGCTCACCAGCAGAGGTGCGCGTCAAGGTCGCACGCGATGCGCTTGCCGCCGGCAAGCCATCGGATGCCGTCGTCCCGCTGCTCGACGCCCTGCAACTGCACCCGGCATCGCCGTTGCTGCTCGCGGACATGGTGCGCGCGACGGCCGGGGACCCTGATGCACGAACCATCTGGGTGCTGCGCTGGATCGCTGCAGCTGCCGATGCTTCCGGCAGGCCGAAGCTGGATGCCCAGCAGCGCAAGCTCGTGCCCGCGGACGAACTCGCGGCCATCGCCAAGCTCGTCGAACTGCGCGCCCAGGCAGCCATCGAACTCGCCCGCGCGGCGGAGAAGCTCAAGGGATCGGGCAAGCAGGCGCTCGGCAACGGCGCACGCGCGCGTTGGCTCAGCCAGGTCTTCCTCGCACTGGCAGCCGACATGCCCGGCGTGATCGCGCAGCACGGCCCGGCGCTGCAACAGGCCATCGACCGCCAGCAGCCCGAGTGGGACCTCGTGTTCGCGGGACTTGCGCGGGTCCTGTCTGCCGTGCCCCGCACTGCGGCTGCCGGCGCATCGGCGGCCGATGCCGAGGCCGCGGCACGCGAGGCCGAGGTGCAGCGCGACCGGGCCATCCGTGCAGCGCGCGCCATCGCCGGCCTCGCGCGCCAGGCTTCCTACGGCAAGGACCTCAAGGGCCCGCCACCGCCGCCACTGGGCAAACTGCCAAGCGAAGCCGCCGCGCTGCTGGCGAAGGCGGATGCCGAGGGTCTCGCGGCAGCACGGATCTGGACCGTGGCCGAGTTGGAGGCGCTCTCGCCTGCCGAGGCCGAGGCCTTCACGCAGCGCCACTCCGACTGGTCGCGGCCGGCGCTCGCCACCAGCCTCACGGGCAGGTACCGCATCGAGACCATCTGCGGCCATGCCACGCTGCTGGGCGCCGCGCGCACCGTCGAACTGCACCACGCACGGCTCGTCGCCCACTTCGGCAGCGACCCGTTCGTGACCCGGCCGGGCACGGTGCGCATCGTGCCCCAGCACGACGACATGGAGACCGAGGGTGCGCCGTTCTTCTGGGCCGCGGGTTTCCAGGGCGGCGACCGCACCGTGGCCCGGTTCGCATGGGGCAGCATCCCCGGCCTCGGCAGGCTGCTCACCCACGAACTCACCCACCGCTTCGACGGCGTGCTGCACGGCTTCGTGCCCGCCTGGTACACCGAGGGCCATGCGACGTGGACCGGCTCGCACTACGCGAGGATGGCCGATCCCGACTTCACCGAGGACAAGCTCGATGCCGGCACCTGCGCCAGCGTGTTCGTGAAGGGCTACGGATCGAAGCAGGGCCTCGAGAACCTGCTCACGGGGAAGATCGAGGACTACCGCGACAACTACCCTGCCGGCTACGCGCTCTACGCGTTCCTGCGCGGCTGGCCGCCCAAGGAGCCGCCGCGCTTCCGCAGCGCGCTCGATCGGTTCGAGACCACGGCACGCGGCGGCCAGAAGGACCCGGTGGGCTTCTTCGCCTCGGTGTTCTGCGACGGCAAGGAGGGACGGCCCGCCACCTTCGACGAGTTCGCGCAGCTTTGGCACGACTTCCTCGCCGGCTGCTACCGCTGGCAGGATCCCGAGCAGCGCAAGCCCGAGGACGCATGGGTGGCGAAGTACGGCGGCATGCCCGAGGGCGACCCTGCGCCCATGGTGATGGACAGCCCCACCTGGTCATGGGATCGCGACCGCACCGAGCCGTTCTTCGGCGACGGCCATGCAGGCGATGCGGCTGCGGTACTCGCCGAGGCCGGCGAGGCCGAGGCCTCTGCAGCAGCGTGGCTGTGGTCGCTGCAGGTCGAGGGCTGGAGCATCGATGCCGCACGCGGGGGCGTGGCCCAGTTGTTGCGCGCGGGACGCAAGGAAGCCGCTGCCGCGCTGGCAGCGCTTGCAAGGGTTCGCCACGGCGACCTCGCGCTCGAACCGGTGGACAGTGCCCTGCTGGCCGCGCCGCTGCAGCGCGTGCGCGCTGCCGCCGAGGCGCTGCGGGCACGCGTGGACGAACTCGCTGCCGCCAGCAGGTCCGTGGCCGCTGCCGACCTCGCGCGCAGCAGCAGCGGACTCGACGTGTTGCTGGGCATCCCGCCGATGCGGCCGGAACTCGCAGCCGCGGCCCCGCCCGAGACCCCGCGCGCGATCGGCTGGGGCGGCTGGACCGAGTCGAGCCTCAGTGGCCACGACCAGCGCCGCGTGCCGGGACTCTGGTACGCCAGCGCCGACGGCGACCTGCACGTCGGACGGGAGAAACCGCGCGAGGCCACGGGGGTGCGCGACCGTGCAGCCCACCAGCGCGATGCCTTCGCCCACAGCGTTGCATGGTGCGGGCCCGGCGACCACGTGATCCGTGCGCGCATCCACTTCACCACCAGTTACGTGAACGGCGCCGTCGTTCTCGGCCACTGGCGGCGCGACCGCGGCATCCGCGTGCAGTTCCAGGCCGGCAGCGCCCGGTACGCGAGCGGCAGGGACGATGCCGAACCCACGTTCCGTGCGGTCAACCTGCAGTTGCGCGGCCTGTGGGAGCGCGACGGCCAGATGCCCCAGTCGAATCCGTCGGCAACGGTCGAACTCGACAGTGGTGCCTCGTGGTTCGACCTCGAACTGCACGTGCAGGGACCGTCCGTGCTGGTGAAGGCCAACGGGCAGGTGCTGTACCGGTACACCACCCACGACGGCGCACCAGTCGAGGGAAACCTCGGGTTCGCCATGGGACGCGGTGCGATCCGGGTGCAGGGCGCGACCTGCGAGGTGCGCGGGGCAACTGCTGCGCTGCGGGGACTCGACGTGCAGGACCAGCCAGGAAGCGGCCTCGACGGACTGCTCATGATGCCGACGCGCGGGATTCCCCTGTACGAACACGGCACGCTGGTCCTGTGGCTGCCGCAGCCGGAGCAGGGCGCGACCGTGGCCACCGACGTCCACCAGTCGCTGCCCGTGCTCGCCAAGCTGCTCAAGGACACGCTCGAGTTCCCCCAGACCTGGGTGATGGCTCTGCCACAGGGCACCCCGGATGCCGCCTTGAAGGAGTTCGAGGCGGCACTTGCCGAGTTCCGCACCGTGGCCATGCCGCGCATCGAGCACCGCGTGGGCGCGCCGTTCCTCGGTGATCCCTGGGTGCTGTTCGTCGACGCGAGCGGCGTGCTGAGGGCTGCTGCGGAGGTCGGCGACGTCGCGCTGCACAGCCGCGTGCAGAAGTGGGCGCGCATGTTCCGCGGCCCGCTGCGCTGAGACCGGTCAGCGGGAACGGACCTCGAGCGCGCGTACGCCGCCGAGGTCGACGGGCGTCACCGTGAGCCCGTCGGGCGGGGCGGACAATGCATCGGCCAGCGCCGGGTGACGCTCCTGCAGCCGCAGGAGTGCAAGCGGACTGAGGAGGACGGCACGGCTTGCCGACGCGGATGCCTGCTGGACCAGCCACAACCGTGCGGTGGCCGCATCCACCGTGGCGACACCCTCCAGCGGTGCCAGCAGTTCCTCGACTGCGACGATGACCGCGCGGGGCGCACGCTGCACGGCGCCGTCACGCTCACCGAACCCGGCCACCACCAACGTTGCAGGCGCCATGTCGAGGCGCGCGGCCACTGCGCGCCCGAATGCGGGATCAGCGGGCTCGCGCTCGACCGAACCGAGGTGGTGCAGTGAGGCGGCAAGGGCCATGGGCACCATCAGCCAGGTCACGGTGCGCGGCAGTGCGGCCGCGCACAGCAGCACGACCGGCGCGGCAAGGACAAGCAGGTAGCTGCCGTGCTCGAGGTTGCGCGACCACAGCAGGATGCCGCTGAGCGCCACGTGAGCCGCCACGACGAGCAAGGCGATGCCGCCCGGCCGGCGCCACGCGGGCAGTGCGGCGACCACCGGCAGCGCCAGTGACACCGGGAGGTACGGCAGCAGCCACTCGGCCCAGAACGCATGGCCACTCGCGCCGAGGAGGCCGGCAGCCTCCCAGTGGCGTGCGAGGAAGCGCACCGGGTCGTCGTCGTGCACGGCAGGACGCACCTCCCGCAACGCCAGCCAGCCCGCGAGCCATGCTGCCGCATGGGCTGCCAGCAGCGCGGCAAGGCAGCGAATCCGCGTCGCGCGCGGAGTACCGGGCGCGGCGAAACCGCACCAAGCGAGGGCGAGGGCGAGCACGGCAAGGTGCCCCGTGGCGTGCAGCAGGGTCGCGGCGCCGCTCGCGAGGCCGAGCGCAGCGGCGCGGCAGGTCGTGGTGCGGTCCCGCCAGCAGGCAGCAAGCAGCCAGCAGGTGCCGAAGCCGGCAACGAAGGGCGCGTGCATCTCCACCACCGTGCCGAAGTGCACGACGGCGGGCAGCAGTGCGAACACGCACGTGGCGGCGAGCGCCAGCAACCGGTCGAAGCACAGAACGCGTGCCGTCGCGTGCACGAGGGCCGCGGCCAGTCCCGTGGCCAGCGCCGAGAGCAGCAGCAACGACTCGTACGGAGCAGTACCCGCGACGACCTGCAGCAACTCACCCACCGGGAGGTACAGCGGGTGCTGCGGGTGGCCGCTGCCGGAGCCGAACCAGGAGAGCAGCGGATAGACGTCGTATCCGTGCATGGCAGCCTGGGGGCGCACGAGGCAGGCAGTTGCAACGACGGCACCGAGGCCCATGGACCATACGAGGTCGCGCAGGCTCGTTTGCGGCACCGGACCGCGGTCGTCGTGTGCTGGGGACACCATCGGCGCGGAGCATAGCGTGGCGCGCGACACGGACTGCGGCCACGATGCCCTGATGATCCAGGCGGGCGAGGAAACCGTTGGCTTGCTGCACCACGTGCTCGACGTGCTGAGGGCGCTGCCCGACTGGGCACTGCTCGTGGCACTGCTGCTGGCCTTCGGCGCGGGAGCCTGGGTGCTGTGGCGGCTGCGTCGCGCGTGGCAGTGGCTGCGCATGTTCAAGCTGCGCAACCTCGGGCGGCGCGGCGAGGCGGCAGCAGAGAGCATCCTCGCAAGGAGCGGCTACACCGTCGTCGAACGGCAGGTCGCACGAAAGTGCTCCGTGCGGGTCGACGGCAGGATGCACGAAGCCCTCGTGCGCGCCGACCTGCTGGTGCAGCGAGAGGGCAGGACCTGGGTCGCCGAGGTCAAGGGCGGCGTGGTCGCGAGCAACCCCATGCACCTCGCCACCCGCAGGCAGCTGCTGGAGTACGCAGTCGTGTTCGGCACGCGCGGCGTGCTGCTCGTCGACGTGCCCGGCAACCGCGTGCGGACCGTCGAGTTCCCCACCATCACAGACGCCTAGCGGGGCTGCGGCGGTTCACCAGCGAGGGTCGACGAGTTGCGCCTCCCAGGTCGCGATCTCCGCGAGCATCGCCGCAAGGCGCTCGGGCTCGGCTGCGGCGAGGTTCGAGGCCTCGCCCGGGTCGCGCGACAAGTCGTAGAGTTCTGGCGCGGAGCCTGCACGATTGCGCTCGTACACGAGCTTGTGCACGCCGCGTCGCATCGCCACGGGTCCCTTCGGGCCGTTGGTGCGGAAGAAGAGCGCACGCTCCCCCACGGCAGCTGGGTCGCCGGCGAGCAGCGGCAGCAGGTCCCTGCCGTCGAGGCGCCAGTCTGCGTCGACGCGCGCCCCGGTCGCGGCCACGAACGTGGGCAGCAGGTCGAACAGCGCCACGGGCGTGGTCACGACCGTGCCCGGACGGATGCGCTGCGGCCAGCGCACGGCGAGCGGCACGCGGATGCCGCCCTCGTACAGCGTGCCCTTGGCGCCGCGCAGCGGACCGTTGTCGGCGCCCGTCTGCACCTGACCGCCGTTGTCGTTGGTGAACACGACAAGGGTGCGGTCGCGGATGCCCGCCTCCTCGACGGCATCGAGGATCCTGCCGACCGCGCGGTCGAGGCCCACCAGGAGGCCGAGGTTCTTGCGACGCTGCGCAGGCACCGACTCGGGAACGGTCGCGAGGTCGGCAGCGAGCGGCTGCAACGGGCCGTGCGGGGCCGTGAACGAGACGAACAGCACGAACGGCTCCTTCGCGTGTTCCTTCACGAAGGCGGCAGCCGCGTCCCCGAACCGGTCGGTGACGTACCCTGCCTCCGGCTGCAGCTTGCCGTTCACCTGCAGCACCTGGTGCGGGGCATCGCGCTCGATCGTGCCGTACGGCCGCGAGCCCTGCAGCAGGCCGTGGAAGTGCGCGAAGCCGCGGCGATTCGGGTGGAATGCGTCGGCGTAGCCGAGGTGCCACTTGCCCACGTAGCCGGTGGCGAGGCCCAGCGCGCCGAGGCGGTCGCCGAGGGTGCGCTCTGCCGGGTCGAGTCCTGCGGTCATCGAGCCTGCAGGGATGTTGCGCTCGTGGCCGAAGCGCTGCTGGTAGCGACCGGTGAGCAGCCCGGCCCGCGTCGGCGAGCACACCGCACCCGTGGCGCAGGCATCGGTGAAGCGTGCTCCTGCCGCGGCAAGCGAGTCGATGCGCGGCGTGAGCTCGCGGCAGTCGGCTGCGCACCCCGGCTGGAACCCGAAGTCGGCGAAGCCTGCATCGTCGCTCATCAGCACGATGATGCTGGGCAGCGGGTCCGCGGGCTCGGCGGGCGCCTGCTGGGCAAGGGCGGCACAGGCGAGGAGCGAGAGAACCGCGGCAGGCAGCAGTGCGTTGCGCATGGCGCGAGGATACGCCGGGAAGGGGCGCGAATGCGTGCAGTGGTCGCAGCATCGCGATCCGGCACCGTGCTCGCCGCGCTCCCTTGCTTGCGCTAGTCTTCGCCGCCCCATGAGTGCACCCAGCGCGTCCGTTGCGCTCCCTGCCGGCTTCCGGGCCAGCGCCATCCACTGCGGCCTGCGCAAGCAGGCAGACCACCCCGACCTCGGCCTGTTGCTCGCCGACGAGGCACGACCCGGCGCCTGCGTCTACACGCAGAACCGGCTGGTGGGCGCGCACATCGCCGTCTGCCGCGACCACCTGCAGCGCAGCGGCGGGCTCGTGCGCGCCGTGCTGGTGAACGCACGCAACGCCAACTGTGCCACCGGCGAGCAGGGCATCGCCGACGCGCGCCTCGTGTGCAGCCAGCTGGCACAGCGCATCGGCTGCCCCGTGGAGCAGGTGCTCATGATGAGCACCGGCCCGATCGGCGCACCGCTGCCCAAGGACAAGATCACGGCCAAGCTCGATGCGCTGCTGGCTGCTGCCAGCCCTGCTGGTGCGGCCGAGTTCGCGCGCGCGATCATGACCACCGACACCTACCCCAAGGCACGGACGCGCACGTTCGGCGAATGCCGCACGACGGGTTTCGCCAAGGGCGCGGGCATGATCCACCCCAACATGGCCACGATGCTGGCGTTCCTGCTCGCCGACGGCGCGGCAGGAGTGCCGCTGCAGCCGCTGTTGCAGCGCGTGGCGGACCGCAGCTTCCATCGCGTGACCGTGGACGGCGACACCTCGCCCAACGACACCCTGCTGCTCTGGACCGGCACGCGCGGCTGCGACCCGGCTGCCTTCGAGGCCGCGGTGACGGCCAACGGTCAGGACCTGGCCCGCGAGATCGCGCGCGATGGCGAGGGTGCGAGCCGCTACATCACCATCGAGGTGCGCGGGGCCGCCGACGAGGCAGAAGCGAACCTCATCGGGCGGACCATCGGCACCAGCCCGCTCGTGAAGACCGCGGTTGCAGGACTCGACCCCAACTGGGGCCGCATCCTCTCCGCAGCAGGCCGCTGCGGCGTTCCCTTCGACGCCGCCCGTGCACGCGTGTGGGTCGGTCCTGCCGAGGTCTACCACCTCGGCGTGCCGCACCCCGAACGCGAGAAGGTCGCCCACGACCACCTCGTGAACAACAAGGACGTCGTGCTGGGCATCGACCTCGGCCGCGGCACCGCGCAGGCCGACATCTGGACGTGCGACTTCACCAAGGACTACGTGCAGATCAACGCGGACTACCGCACGTGATCGGGTAGCCTTCCGCGCATGAGCCCTCGTGCGCGCACCGTTGCCCTGCTGCTGTCGTCGTTGCTGCCGTGTGCATGCGCGGCCCCGCCCGAGGCTCAGGCCCCAGCTCCGCAGCAGGCACCTGCTGCACCAGCTCCGGCGACGAACCAGCCGGCAGGGGCCGATGCGAAGGAGCCGGAGGTCGCGTGGACCGATGTCGTGGGCTGGCGCATCGAGGGTCGCGCCTTTGCCGACCGTGCCGCACCCTATGACAGGCTGCCTGCTGCGGCCGAACAGACGGTGCGCAAGGAGGTCTGGAACCTCTCGCGCGACAGCGCCGGCATGGCGATCCGCTTCCGCAGCGATTCGCCCTCGATCCACGTGCGCTACACGCTCACCAAGGCCCAGTTGGACATGCGCCACATGCCCGCCACGGGCGTGAGCGGCGCCGACCTGTACGGTCGCGACGCAGAGGGTCGCTGGCGCTGGGTCGCGGTGTCAGTGCCCTCGAAGCCGGAGGTGAAGGCAACGCTCGTGAAGGGCCTGACGCAGCAGCCACGCGAGTGGCTGCTCTACCTGCCGCTCTACAACGGCGTGCGCACGTTCGAGCTGGGTGTCGCGCCCGGTGCGAGCCTCGAGCCGGTGGCCCCCCCGGCGGGCTTGCCCGTGGTTGCCTACGGCACCTCGATCATGCACGGCGCGTGTGCCTCGCGCCCGGGCATGGCGTGGCCCGCGATCCTCGGCCGCAGGATCGACCGCGAGGTCTTCAACTTCGGATTCTCGGGCAACGGCCGCATGGAGCCGGGCGTGGCCCAGCACCTGGTCGGGATCGATGCCGCGGCCTTCGTGATCGACTGCCTGCCCAACATGACCCCGCAGCAGGTCGCCGAGCGCACGATCCCCCTCGTGCGGCAGTTGCGCGAGAAGCACCCGACCACGCCCATCCTGCTGGTCGAGGATCGCACCTTCGCCAACGCATGGCTCACGGAAGAACGCCAGGTCCAGCACCGCGGCCGCCGCGCCGCGTTGCGCAAGGCCTGGGAGGAGCTCACGGCCGCAGGCGACGAGAACCTGCACTACCTGCGTGGCGCAGGGCTGCTGGGCGACGACGACGACGCGACCACCGACGGCTCCCACCCGAACGATCTCGGCATGTACCGCATGGCGATGGCCGTGGCCTCGGCCCTGCAGCCGCTGCTGGCGCAGTAGTCAGTTCGACGCGGCGCCGACGTGCACGACCACGAGCAGGTGGCGTGCGCGCGAGGCGCCCACGTGGTGGAGCCTGCGCGCCTGGTCGTGGTCGTCCCGTGCATCGCGCACCAGCAACACCACGTCTTCCTCCAGCCCCTTGAAGCGGTGCACGGTGGAACTGCGCAGTTGGCTCGGGCCCGTGCGGCCGTGCTCCAGCGGCACCAGCTGGTACGAGCCGATGCTGCCGCTCGACAGCGTGGGGCTGCGCCACAGGGAGCGCGTGGACAGCAGCACCATCCTGTCGGTGGCGATGCCCTGCCGGGCCTGCAACAGGTCCACGACGCCCGCAAGGTAGGGACCGATCGCCGCATCGTCGGCCACCGCATGCTCGGTCACGGGCAGGCCCTCCGGCGTGCCGTCGCGGAACCTCGCCTGTGCACCCAGCACCCCGGCCGCATAGGTGCCGATGGCCACGGTGTTGCGGCAGTTGTGGTCCAGCACCAGCGGGAACAAGCCGAGCGAGTCCGGCGGCCCGCCCCCGTAGATGTCCTGGTTGGGGTCCCAGAACACGTAGAGGACCGAGTCCTCGGGCGACTGCAGGGCCTGCAGCGTGGGCCGCCACCACTGCGGCCTGAAGTCCTGTCCCTCGTCGACCACCAGCGCGTCCCACCGCGCCTCCGGCGACCGTGCGAGCGCCTCGCCCAGCAGCTGCGGGACGACGTGGTCGTAGTAGTGCTGCGTCTTGTCCGCGGGCACCCGGTCCGCGAGGCCCGCAGCGAGGATGCGCTGCTCCGCCCAGGCGTGGAACGAACTGGCCTCGATCCCGCGCGCATCCTGCTGCATCCTGGCCGCGAGCGGTTCGTTGAAGCAGAGCAGCAGCACGCGGAGACCCTCCTCCGCCAGCCGGTGCGCCTTCTCGAGGGCGAGGACGGACTTGCCCGAGCCGGCGACACCGCGGATCGAGACCCTGCGCGCCGCAGCCGTGTAGTCGAGCACCTGCTGCTGTTCGCGGGTGAGGCGCTGGAACACCCGTTCCTGGTCCTGCATGCAGGCACGGAAGGACTGGACCAGCTGGAAGCACGGGTGCACCGTCTCGACGAGGAACGAGACCGCGGCAGGGTCCATCCGGCGTCGCGCGAGTTCCTGCGCCTCGGCGAGGCGGTGGAAGGAGCCGATCAGGTCCTGCAGGTCGAGGCGATCGATCACGAGCGTGCGCGCGAGCCCGGAGCCGAGGTGGGAATCGACCTCGACATCGGGGAACACGACGCCCCACGACAGCCGGCGCTCCTCCGTCGCGAAGGGCGAACCCTTGCGGCTGCGCAGGTACCGGAACAACGCATGCCCCACGCGCTGTGCCTGCCAGACCGGGTCCTTGATCTCGTTCCGCCGGCCGCCGCGGTCGATGGAGTACCACCCGCGCTCGTCCTGGCCGATGGCCTGGCCGCCCTTCACCTCCAGCACCAGGACACCGCGCTCGGGATCGACGACCACGAAGTCGGCCTCGCCCTCGAAGCGATCCTGCCCCGGAGAGGCAGGGATCGTGATGCGGCGTCCGTGGAAGACAACCCAGTCGGAAGGCAAGCCGCGCTCGAGGAGCTCGAAGACCTTCCGTTCCGATTCAGGCGTCCCGGCATCGGGTCGCACCGGGATCATGCGTGCCACGTGTTGCTGCCTCCGTTCTCCACTGCAGGAGGCCGCACTCTACGGGCGGCAATGCATGCCGCAACGCTGCATCAGCTCACAGGGGCGTGAGTTCCAGCTTGCGGAACTCGCACTTCGCGCCCTCCGCCTGCACGGCGATCTGGCCGCCGTCTGCGGTGCAGTCGAAGCCGTGGTTCACGTGCACGCCGTTCACCCAGATGTCGATCGTGTTGCCGCGGCACTCGATCACCATCTCGTTCCACTCGCCCAGCGGCTTCTCGGAGTCGTCGGTGAGGTTGACGATGCGGCGCGCATCCTTCTCGTCGCCGCCCCACTTCTCCTTCGGCCCACGCCGCTTCTCCATGTCGGGCACCGCGATGTCCTCGCCGATGCACCAGAAGTCGCCTGCGTTGCCGACGTGCAGCTGGCACTCGATCGACTGCGGGAACTGGCCGTAGAGCCGGCGCTTCTTCGAGGTGTGGACGAGGATGCCGCAGTTGCCGGGCTCACCGGGCCACCGCCACTCCACCACGAGGCGGTAGTCCGCGTACGAGGCATCGGTGATCAGGTGCCCGGTGGGCGTGCCGTTGCTCACGAGCATGCCGTCCTTCACCTCGAACGAAGGCGGCAAGGCCGCGGTCTTCCCGTCGGCAGCCGGGATGTCCGTGTGCCAGCCTTCGAGGCCGGGCTGGATCAGGTTCACCGGCCCCGTGCTCGAGAGCGAGGCGCAGGCAGCCAGCACGGGGAGGAACAGGGTGGGAACGAGGTGCTTCATGGGAGTTCGGGGGAACGGTCGCGACCGCGCTCGCGGTAGATGCGGGGAGGTGCTGCCTGCTTCTGCTCCCACCACGCGCGGTGGTCGGCGGCCTCTGCGGGCAGGTCCGCAACGTAGCCGATGGCCGCATCGGGAACGCTGTCGCAGTAGGGCAGGTACGGCTTCAGGTCGAGGATCGGGGTGCCGTCGAGGAGGTCGTGGCCGCCCACCACCAGCCTGCGGCCCTCGATGCGCAGCAAGCGCAGGCACGAGAGCCCGATCGGGTTGGGGCGCTGCGGGGCGCGCGTGGCGAGCACCCCGCGCTTCACGGTGTCCCGAGGCGGCACCACCTTGTCGTTCCAGCCGCGCGCGTGGTGGAACCAGAACAGCACCCACACGTGGCTGAAGCCCTCGAGGTCGTGGATGCAGTTCTGGTGGCCCTGGAAGAGTTCGATCACGCCCTCGGCGCCGCCGTCTCGCGGCTGGCGCGGTGCCTCGTGGTGCAGGACCTGTGGCGAATGGAACGTGCCGATCGGCACGCACGCGAGGCCGGCGGGACCTTCCGCAGCAGCCATCTCAGCTGCGCTGCCGCGGCGGCAGCTTCACCTTCGTGCCGGCCGGCAAACGCTTCGCCTGCGCCTCGGTCCAGCCGTTGTGCTTGAGGATCTCCTTGTAGCGCGTGGCGGAGCCGAGGTGCTTCTTGGCCACGGCGAACAGGGTCTGTCCCTTGCCGAGCACGACCACGGTCTCGCCCGAGGAGGCGGCCTGGTCCTGCGGGTTCGGTTCCGGCTCGGGCTGCGGCGCCGGCTCGGCGGGATCGGTCCTCTCGTCGGCAGGCGGCGCGGGTTGCGG
>JBEATZ010000034.1:0-3550 GCA_041161695.1 Planctomycetota bacterium
CGGCGGGTATGCCGACGCGGATCCCACGGTGCTGGAGATCGCCATCGGCACGCGCGGCAAGCCGTTCCTGCCCCGCTACTCGGCCCTGCACTTCAACCTGTCGCACTCCGGGCACCTGGCGATGCTGGCGGTAGGGGACCGCGAACTCGGCGTCGACGTGGAGAAGTTGCGCCACCTGGAGAGCCTGCAGGAGATCGCGCGCCGTCACTTCTCCCAGTCTGAGTTCGAGGCTCTGTGCGCCCTGCCGGAAGACCAGCAGCTCCGGGGCTTCTACCGGCTCTGGACCCGCAAGGAGGCCTACATCAAGGCCGTCGGCGCGGGTCTCAGCATGCCACTCGACGTGTTCGACGTCTCGATCGCCGACGAGGCCAGGTTCCTCGGTTTCCGCGATGGTACCGAGGATCCCTCGGGCTGGTTGCTCCGCGATGTCTCGCCCGGGCCCGAGTTCACCGGCGCGCTGGCGGTCCGCGGCGCCGGTCCGGCGGTGCGCCTGTTCGCAGCCAAGCCTGCCTGAGGCCTGGCTCGCGCGGTGCAGCCACTGCCTCGATTTGCGCCGACTTTGTCCCTTGTCGCCCTTGGCTTGGCAAGTTGGAGGCACGCTCTATCGTGACCGCTTGCACCGAGCCCACGGTGCAAGGTTTCACTGGCAGTACTCGCGCAAGCCACCTGCATGGACAAGTACCGAGGCTTTTCTGGCGTTCTCCTGACCGTCGCGGCGCTGGCCCTGCCTGCGGCAGCGCAGACCCGCAACTGCGTGCTGCTCGGCACCTTCAACCAGTACGCCGCCTACAACGATGTTTGGGGCTACGTGGCCCCCAACGGCAAGGAGTATGCGCTCCTGTGCGCGACCTCCGGAATGGTGGTGGTCGACTGCTCCAACCCTGCCCAGCCGGTGCAGCGAGGCTACTTCCCCTGGGCCACCTCGACGTGGCGTGACGTGCGAACCTACGGCACGTACGCGTACGTGAGCAGCGAGGCCGGCGCAGGTTTCCAGGTGATCGACCTCTCGAACCCGGACGCGCCGACGCTCGTCGGGTACGTGGGAACCGCCAACTCGGGCAACGCGCACAACGTGTGCGTGGATCTCGGGACCGGCCGCCTGTACCTCGCGGGCTGCAACACGGGAACCCCGGTCTACGACCTGACGGTGAATCCCGCGAATCCTACGTTCCTCGGCTACGCGCTCGGTTCCGGCAACGCCAACTACTTCCACGACCTGTGCGCGGAGAACGGCTTTGCCTACGGGTCGATGATCTACAACGGCCAACTGCGCATCTTCGACCTCGCCCAGGGCCTCCCGTGGACCACTGCCTTGAGCAGCACCTCGACGCCGTCCACGTTCACGCACAACGCATGGCCCAATGCCGCCGGCACCCTCGTGGTGACCACGGACGAACGCGCTGGCGGCGTGGTGAAGTTCTACGACATCACCAACAAGGCGGCGCCGGTGGCGAAGGGCCAGTTCACGCCGAACCCGGCTTCCATCCCGCACAACGCATTCATTGTCGGCAACCTCTGTCATGTGAGTTGGTACACCGAGGGGTACCAGTGCATCGACATCAGCGACCCGATGAATCCCGTGCAGGTCGCCAGCTACGACACATGGCCGGGCACGAGTGGTGGATTCAACGGGGCCTGGGGCGTCTATCCGTTCCAGCCCTCGGGCAACATCTACGTGTCCGACATCTCGACCGGGCTCTACATCGTCCGCCCCCAGATCACGGACATGGCGTTGACCCACACCCCCTTGCCGGCAACGTCTTCGGACGAGGACGGTCCCTATGCGGTGGACGTGGGCTACACCTCGAGCAATGCGCTCGTGTCCATGACGCTGAACTACCGCGTGAACGGCGGTCCCACGCAGTCCGTGCCGATGGCCCAGACGGCCACCCCCGGCACGTACCGCGGCAACATCCCGGGACAGTACGCACCCAGCAGCGTGGAGTACTGGGTGGATGCCGTGGACACGGCGGCGAGCAGGCGGTTGCCGAGCACCGGTGAGTATTCGTTCTTCATCGGCTCGATCCAGCAAGTGTGGTTCGACAACCTCGAGACGGAGCGGGGCTGGACCCATGGCTTCGTCACCTCCACGGACGACTGGCAGCGGGGCCAGCCCTTCGGCCGCAGCGGCACTTCGGGCGGCGTGGGCTGGACGGACCCCGGCTCCGCGTACAGCGGCACCACCGTGTGGGGCAACGACCTCGGCGGCACGGGCTTCAACGGCTCGTACCCCAACGGCGTGAGCAACTGGCTGCAGTCGCCATCGATCCCGACGCAAGGCCTTCAGGGTCTCACGCTGCGCTACCGTCGCTGGCTCACGTTGGCTGCAGGTGACACCGCGCGCGTGCTGGTGAACGGCACGCCCGTGTTCAGCACGGCAAGTGCCGTGAACGACGCGAACTGGCAACTGATCTCCCATGACATCAGCGCGATCGCGAACACGGCAGCCAACCTGACCGTTCGTTTCGAACTCGTCACCAACGGCACGAACGTGTCCGGTGGCTGGACGCTCGACGACATCGAGGTGGTCCTGGTGCGCGACTGCCTGCCTGCCGTGACCTACGGCGCGGGCACCGCCGGTTCGGGGAGCATCCTGCCCGGCATCGGCGCCACCGGCCTCCCGCGGACGGGTGCAAGCTTCAGCGTGGACGGCACCAGCCTGCTGGGCGGCGCGCCTGCGCTGCTCGGCATCGCGTTCCAGTCCTCCAACCTGCCGGTGTTCGGCATCACGGCGCTCGTGGACCCGAACGCGGCGGCCTTCCTGTTCGCGATCGCGAGCGGCACGGCTGGTGTCCCGGGTGCGGGCTCGGCCTCGTGGACCTTCTCGGTCCCTGCTGTTCCCTCGCTCGACAACCTCGACCTGTACCACCAGGTGATCACGCTCGACAGCGGGTCGGTGGGCGGCAGCTTCGGCGCCAGCCAGGGCCTGCGCGCGCGCGTCTGCCGCAACTGATCGGCGGGCCTCGCTGCCGCCACGGTGCCGCTGCGCTTCCGCTGCGCGGCAGGGCGCCCTACGCTGCGTGGATGCGCATCGCATCCCTCGCCGTCGTGTTGTTCGCCACAGCGCTGTCGTCCCAGGAGCCCGCGGGCTGGAAGCCGCTGTGGAACGGGAAGGACCTCTCCGGCTGGCGCGGCCAGCGGCACATCGACCCGAAGCAGCTTGCCGCGATGCCCGCTGCCGAGCGCGAGAAACTTCTCGCCGAGGACCTGGCGAGCGCGAAGGCGCACTGGTCGGTGGTGGACGGCGAACTGGTGAACGACGGTGAGGGCGCGTACCTCACGACCGAGCGCGACCACGGCGACATCGAGTTCGAGCTGGAGTACCGCACCGTGGCGCTCGCCGACTCGGGCATCTACCTGCGCGGCACGCCGCAGGTCCAGATCTGGGACACCACCGAGAAGGGCGGGAAGTGGAACCTCGGCGCCGACAAGGGCAGCGGCGGCCTGTGGAACAACAAGGTGCACGAGCGCATGCCGCTCGTGCACGCGGACCGTCCGTTCGGCGCATGGAACCAGCTGCGCATCCGCCAGGTCGGCGAGCTCACCTGGG
>JBEATZ010000327.1:0-9594 GCA_041161695.1 Planctomycetota bacterium
CGACCTGAAGGGCGACGGCGCAACGGACGGCAAGGGCGGCCTCGCACCCGGCAAGCAGGCGAAGTAGGAGGGAGCGCGCGAGCGCCTATTCCACCCTGCCTGCAGGCCTGCGCCGCGTGCCGCTCGCATCCGGGCCGTCGCCGAGGTCGGCGCGGGCCTCGGCCACCAGCTTCTCCAAGGTGGCGACCACGTCCGGATGCTGCGCGAGCACATCCCTCGTCTCGCCGAGGTCCTTGGCGAGGTCGAACAACTGCGGCTTGCCCTTCGGCGCCTTCGGCAGCACGTACTTCCAGTCCTTCCAGCGCACGGCTACGAGGCGGAAGCCCTCGTGGAACCACAGCACCTCGCGCGCGGGCGCCTGCGGGCTCATGGTCGGGTCGAGGAGCGAGATCACGTCCATCCCGTCGAGCACGCGGTCCTTGGGCAGCGGCGCGCCGGCGACGCCGGCAAACGTGGGGTACCAGTCGAAGCCCGCGATCATCGCATCGGTGGTGGAGCCTGCGGGGATCCTGCGCGGCCAGCGAGCGAGGCCCGCCACGCGCGTGCCGCCCTCGAAGCGCGACTGGTACTTGCCCTCGCGCAGGGCATGGGGGCGCTCCGTGTCGACGGCTGCCGCGTGGCCGTAGATGCGCTCGAGCTCGGGGTACTCGTGGACGAGCGGGCCGTTGTCGGACTGGAACACCACGAGCGTGTCGCCGCCGAGGCCGTGCTGGTCGAGTGCGTCGAGGATGCGGCCCACGGACCAGTCGAGGCACTGGACGGCATCGCCGTAGACGCCGGCCTTCGACTGGTAGTGAAACCTGCGGCTCGTGAGCCACGGCGTGTGGGTCTCGATGTTCGAGTACTGCAGGTAGAACGGCTTGTCCTTGTGCTGGGCGATGAACTGCACGGCGCGCTCGGTGAAGCGGTCCGGCAGCGTGGCCATCTGCGCCGGCTGCTCGACGATGCGTTCCTGCTCGTACAGCGGCATCGGCGGGAACCCGCGCGTGCGCCCTTCCTTGTCGAGCCGTTCGGGCACGTGGTCGTTCGGGTAGGGGATGCCTAGGAAGATGTCGAACCCGTGGCGCGTGGGCAGGAACGGGTCGAGGTGCCCGAGGTGCCACTTGCCGAAGAGTGCCGTCGCGTAGCCGCGTTGCTGCAGCAGTTCGGCGATGGTGACTTCGTCCGCGTGCAGGCCCTGCTTGCTGTTGGGGAACAGCACGGTCGGCAGCGACACGCGCTGCGCGTAGCAGCCGGTCATGAGGGCGGCGCGGGTGGCCGTGCACGTCGAGTGCGGCGCGTAGAACGACGTCATGCGCACGCCCTCTGCCGCGAGACGGTCGAGGTTGGGCGTGGCGATGTCCCTTGCCCCGAAGCACCCGAGGTCGTCCCAGCCCACGTCGTCCGCGATGATGTGGACGATGTTGGGCAGGCGGTCCTGCGGCCGAGGGGCCTGGGCGGCGAGGCCGGATGCGGGGGCCAACAGGCCGATGGCGGCGAGAAAGGACAGGCGCATCGGGGCATCATGCGAGGGGCTGCGCTGCAGCGAAACGGTCAGGGGCACCGCGGGGGTGCATACTTGGGTCCCCGGCAACCGTCCGCGGCCAACGATCGAAGGAGACACCCATGACACACCCCCTGTCCCGCACGCTCGCCGGCGCCGCTGCCGCGACCCTGGCCCTGGTCCTCCTGACGGACGCGGCCCATGCGCAGTTCGCCGTCGGTACCCGCGACCTGTCCCTCACCAACACCACCGGGCAGGGTTCGGCGAGCATCGCCGTGCGCACGCACTACCCGGCTGCGACTGCGGGCTCGAACGTGGCGGTGCTCCCGCGCCAGGGCGGCTGGCCGGTGGTGGTGTTCCTGCACGGCTTCACCGCCCAGGGCAACAACTACGGGCTGCTGTGCCGCGACCTCGCGGCTGCCGGCTACGTGGTGGTGGCCCACAACACGATGCAGTTCGACAACCAGGGGCAGGAGTACGACGGGCGCGCGCAGTACCCGGCGCTCGTGGCCCTCAACGCCACGGCGGGCAGCCCGTTTGCCGGCGCCCTCGACATGTCGCGCGCGGGCCTCGTCGGCCACTCCATGGGCGGCGGCAACGTGGGCAACGTGCTCGCCAACAACCCCGGCTTCCGCTGCGGGATCGGCCTCGCGCCCGTGCCGCCGCGCGGCAACAACGGCGCACTCGTACAGGTGCCCATGGCGCTCATCGTCGGCACCGGCGACACCGTCACGCCGCTCGCGAGCAACACGCAGCCGTACTACGACGGCCTCACGGCGTGGCGCGGCGTGAAGGTCCTCTACGTGCTCAACGGCGAGGCCAACCACACCAACGTCCCCGGCTACGCACTCTTCGGCACCGCGTCTTCGAGCCCGTCATACGAGCGCGCCAAGTCGGTGACGCTGGGCATGCTCGATGCGTGGCTGCGCGGCAACTCCAGCGGCCTGGAGAACGTCGTCGGCCCGACGGCCCGCAGCGAGACGCGCCTCGTGTCGCTGAGCCACCAGTGGCAGAGCCCCGCAGTCTGGGCCGCGGGTCCGATCCGCGTGGGCCTCACCACGCGCGTGTCCATGGGCAGTGAGGCCGGTGCCTGCGGCGCCCTCGCCGCCGCCACGTTTGCGCCCAATCCTGTACCCACGGCCTTTGGCGACCTGATGCTCGACGGTCCTTCGGCCTACGTGGCGTTCAGCGGCATCGCCGGCGCCGAGAAGCGCTACGACGGCAGCGTGGCCGTGCCCAACGATGTCGCACTGGTGGGCGTGCGGGTGCCGCTGCAGGCCTACGGCACGGTGGGCAGCGCGCTGGCGCTCGGCGGGATCACCGAGTTGGTGGTCGCGAACTGAGGCCGGGCCCGCGCAGCCCTGATCCTCAGTCCGCCGATCCCTCGGCGCCCAGCCCGTAGATCTCCTGGATCTCCTCGCGCGCGGACGAGAGGTCCTCGGGCGTCTTGATGGGCAGGAAGCGGTTGTCCTTGCCGCTGCGGCGCACCTGCAGGTAGGTGCAGGAGAGGTGTGCGCTCATCTCGCCGATGAGGTGCTCGATCTGCACGACCTTCTTGTCCTCGACGGTCTTCTCGACGTAGTAGCGGCCGAGGTCGAACTCGCGGTCGAGGGCGGCCGCGCGGAACCAGAAGGTGTTGGTGTTGAACACCTGCACGACGTTGGGGTCGAAGTCCTTCGGGTAGCGGATCTGCTCGACGAGCTGCAGCTTGCCGTCCACGCAGAACGGTGAGCCGCCCACGTCCTCGGGCCACTTGGGCGCGAGCTCGATGGTCATGTCCGTGGCCGCCTTGATGTGCTGGCCCAGCAGCAGCGGGTTGATGCGCGCACCGAGGTTGTCGACGTTGCGCACGAGCAGCCACTTGCCGCCGGCGGTGAGGAAGCGCTGCAGGCAGCCGCTCGCGCGGAAGGCACCGGCGAAGTCGCCGTGGCCCGGGCCGTAGGCGCTGATCTTGCCGTCGGCGGTGTTGAAGAGCTTGCCGTCGCGCGTCATGCGCACGGACACGAACTGGTTGAAGGCGTGGACCTGCTTCGGGTCGAGGCCGTACCACCCGTGCGACTCGAGGTGCTGGCGCGTGGACTCCTCGGTGGCGAAGGAGTTCATGAGGAACACGTGGACGGTGCCGCCGTGTTCCTTCTGGGCATGCAGCACGTCCTCGAAGGCGAGGGCGAGGAAGCTGCGGTCCTTGCCGAGCACCGGCACGGTGCCCTTGACCACGCCGCCGAAGCGCGTGGCCATGCCGCCGTTGAGGATGACCACGCCCAGCTCCCCGCGGCCGATGGCCTCGGCGCCGAGCTTGGCCGCGTCCTTGCCGGCCTTGGTGCCGGCGCCGGGCAGCTTCTTGATGGAGCCCGGCTCGGGCGCCGTGAGTTCGCCGGTCACGACGTTGTTCTCCTTGGAGAACGCGCCGGACTTGACGGCCTTCTGCCAGGATGCGAACAGGTTCTGGTCGAACCCGTAGCGCTCGAGCCAGGACATTTGGTCGGGAGTCAGTCCAGCCACGCAGGAAGGGTAGCCGCACGATGGTTTCGCCGCGAGCCTGCACCGGCTATCTACGGCACCGTGCCGAAGGCGCGCGCACAGGACACGACGATGCCATGGGACCCGGACGGCACGCTCCACGTGCTGCCCGGGGTGGGACCCACCACGGCTGCGCGCATGGCCGCAGCGGGTGTCCGCACGCTCACCGACCTGCTGCAGTTCTTCCCGCGCCGTGCCAAGCCGCTGCTGGAACTGCGCGCGCCGCGCGAGGAGGCGGAGGGACAACTGGTGCGGATGCCCGGAACCGTGCGGGCTGCGCGCCTGCAGTGGCTGCCCGGGCGCAAGTCGATGGTGACGGTGGAGTTCGTGGCCGCCGAAGGCACGGTGTTCGGCGCGCAGTTCTTCAACCAGCCGTGGCTCCGCAACGCATGGCCGGCGGGTACCGAGCGCGTGGTCGAGGGCCAGCTCGCGCGCAAGGGATCGCGCTGGCTGCTCAAGGTGCCACGCGTCCTCAACGTGGCTGTTGCGCCCACGGGCGGTGTCCAGCTGCACTACCCCGAGGTCGATGCCGTGGCCGGTGCGAGGTTGCAGCACTGGATCCAGCTGGTGATCCAGCACGTGGACTGGACGCGGCTCGCACTGCCGCCGCTGCCCGGCGACCTCGAGGAGCACGATGCCCCGCTGCGCGAGCTGCTGTGCGCGATGCACCAGCCGCGCGACGTCGAGCAGCACGAACATGCACGTCTGCACTTCGCGCTGCGCGAGGCGGTGGTGCTGTTTCGCAGGGTCGAGAAGGCACGGCGCCAGCGCGCGAGCCGCGCCGGCATGCGTATCGAGATGGACGCGCGGCTGCGCGAGCGCATCCTGCGGCGGATCCCCTTCGCTCTCACCGCAGGCCAGCAGGCTGCGGTCGAGGAGCTGTTCGCGCGCATGGCAGGGCCCTCGCCCATGGGCGTGCTGTTGCAGGGCGACGTGGGCACCGGCAAGACGGCCGTCGCCGTGTGCGCCGCGCTGGCCGCCGTGGCGCGCGGCGCCCAGGTCGCCTTCCTCGCGCCCACCGAGCTGCTCGCCGAGCAGCACCACGAGGTGGTGTCGCGCTGGCTCGCGGGGAGCGAGGTGCGCGTCGAACTGCTCACCGGCTCGCGCAAGGCAGCAGAGCGGCGGGCCATCGAGCAGGGTCTCGCCTCTGGCGCGGTGCACATGGTGTTCGGCACCCATGCGCTCATGTCGGAGTCGACCAGCTTCCGCAGTCTGGGTCTGGTGGTGGTGGACGAGCAGCACCGCTTCGGCGTCGACCAGCGCATGGAGCTGGTCAAGAAGGGCTCCGACCCGCACGTGCTGGTGATGACGGCCACCCCGATCCCGCGCACGCTCACCCTCACGCTGTTCGGCGACCTCGATGCACTGGTGCTGCGCGAGCGCCCGCCGGGACGCCGCCTCGTGCGCGCATACCACCTCCCTCAGGCGAAGTGGCCTCGTGTGCTGCGCTCGATCGATGGTGCGGTGCGCCGTGGCGAGGGCGTGTTCGTGATCTGCCCCGCGGTGGGCGAGGAAGGCGAGAAGGGCGGGGCGGTGCGCATGCACGAATCGCTGCGCGCGCGCTTCCGCTGCGGCCTGGTGCACGGGCGCATGCCCGCTGCCGAACGTCAGCAGGTGCTCGATGCGTTCCGGGCGCGCCAGTTCGACGTACTGGTGGGAACGACGGTGCTGGAGGTGGGCGTGGACGTCCCGCACGCCACGCTCATGGTGGTTGCCGGCGCCGACCGCTTCGGCCTCGCCACGCTGCACCAGCTGCGCGGCCGCGTCGGCCGCGGCAGCCGCAAGGGCATCTGCATCGTGTGCGGCGAGGAGTCGCCGCGGCTGCGCGCGCTCTGTTCCACCACGGACGGCTTCGTGCTCGCCGAGGAGGACCTGCGCATCCGCGGCGCGGGCGAACTCATGGGCACTGCACAGAGCGGCTTCGGCGACCTCCGCGCACTCGACCCGATCGAGGACATCGAACTGCTCTCGCGCGCCCGCAAGGCCGTGAAGGAGGAACCGTGAAGTCGCTGACCGTCGCCGAGGCGCGCGCCGTCGATGCTGATGCCGTGCAGCGACTAGGCATGCCCACGGTGCTGCTCATGGAGAACGCCGGGCGCGCGGTTGCCGAGGAGGCGCTGCGACTCGGGACGCAGTTCCTCGTCTTGTGCGGCCCCGGCAACAATGGCGGCGACGGCCTCGTGGCGGCGCGCCACCTCGGCACGGCCGCGCAGGTGCACCTGCTGGCCGAGCCCGATCCTGCCCGCAGCCCGGATGCCGCGTTGCAGCTGCGCATCCTGCGTGCAGCAGGTCGCACGGTGCAGGTGGGACCCTCGCTCCTGCCCGTGCCCGCCCCGGGGACGGTGTGGATCGACGCCCTGCACGGCACCGGACTCGCGCGCCCACTGGAGGGCGCGGCCCTCGCATGGGTGCTGGCCATGAATGCTGCCGCGGGCCCGAAGCTGGCGGTCGACATCCCCTCCGGCCTGCACGGCGACACGGGCGAGGTGCTGGGCGCCGCCGTGCGCGCCGACGTCACCGTCACGTTCGTGGCGCCCAAGCAGGGCATGCTGCGCGGCGCGGGGCCCGCGCACTGCGGGCGCATCGTCGTCGCCCCGCTCGGCTTGCCCTGACGGGTTGGGCCCCGGTCAGCGGACCGGGCGCGGCAGCAGCGCGTCGCGCTGGGCCGTGTGCCACGCGAAGGAGGCCATGATCACCGAGGCCTGCTTCAGGTCGTCGGCGACGGCGTGGTCCCAGAGGTCCATGTTGGAGTGGTGGGTGCGGGTGCCGTAGCCCACCGGGTCCTGGATGAACTGGAAGCCCGGGATGCCCACGGCGTGGAAGGCCAGGTGGTCGGTGCCGCCCGTGTCGTCGAGCGTGACGGTGGAGGCGCCGTGCACGTGGAAGGGGCGCAGCCAGGCGCGGAACACCGGGGCGATGGCCTCGTTGCCCTGCAGGTAGACGCCGCGGATGCGGCCGGTGCCGTTGTCGAGGTTGAAGTAGCCGGAGACGAGGCCGTGCTCGGGGCCGGGCTGTGCTGCCGTGCCGAGGTGCTTCGCGACCCATGCGCGCGAGCCCAGCAGACCCTGTTCCTCGCCGCTCCAGAGCGCCGCGCGGATCGTGCGGCGCGGCTTCGTCCCCGACTTCGCGCACCACGCGGCGAGGAGGCGCGAGGCCTCCATGACCACGGCGCTGCCGCAGCCGTTGTCGGTCGTGCCGGTGCCGGACTGCCAGCTGTCGAAGTGGGCGCCCAGCATGGCGAGCTGGTTGCCGATCACGGGGTCGGCGCCGGGGATCTCGGCCAGCACGTTGTGGTCCTCGAGCGTCTCGTTGGACCAGCTCACGCGCAGTTCGAGGGCCATCCGCACCGGGAGGCCCTTCTGCAGCAGCCTGCACATGCGGTTGTAGTGTTCGACCGCGATCGTGAACTGCGGGATCACCTCGGCGCCCGCCGTGCGGGCGTTCACCCTGCCCTTCGCGCTGGCGCCGGCGATGAAGATCGTGCCGTAGTCGCCCTTGGCGCCGCCGTCGATCAGCGCGAGCGGCTTCTTCTTGTTGATGAGCTCCATCATCTGGCCGCGGCGCTGGAAGCCGAGGCGGAAGTCGTTCTGCTGCAGCGCCTCGACGGCGCGTGCGGCAGCTGGTGCGGCATCGGAGCGCTGCTGGTCGGCGAGGCGCAGCAGTTCCTCGGGCGTGAGCCTGCGGGCAGGTGCGTCGAACGGTTCGGACACCGTGCGCGGCAGGTCGATGAGAAGGATCTTGCCGTCCACGTCCGCGGCCTCGAGTTGCTGTGCGGTCATCGACGCGACGTCGACGACGTCGGCCTCGATGCGGCCGTCGAGGCCCGGCGACCAGGCCTTGACGTGGCCGATCACCGGCCACGGGTTCTCGCCCACGACCGCGAGGCTCACGTGCTCGCACTTCCAGCCGCGACCGAACGGGCCCCACTCCTCGGTGCGGGCGTTCGAGAACCCCATCCTGCCGAACTGCTCGACGGCCCACTGCTGGGCGCGGCGCATGTTGGGCGAGCCGGTGAGGCGCGGTCCGTAGACGTCGGTGATCCAGCTCAGGTGCTCCATCACCTGCGAGCGCTGCAGGCCTTCCTCGAGGAAGAAGGCCACGGCAGCATCATCGAGGGTCTCGGGCGCAGGCTTGGGCTGCTGGGCCGCGAGCAGGGAGGCGAGCAGGAGCGGGACGAACGCGCGAACGGGTGCGGGGTGCGCTGCGGGGTTCATGGGCCGCGGATCCTACCCGCGGCGCCGCCCGCGCTCGATCACAGGTTCTTGAGCGCCTGCTCCAGGTCGGCGATCAGGTCCGACTCGTCCTCGATGCCCACGCTCAGGCGGATCAGCCCGTCCTGCAGGCCTGCGGCGCGGCGCTGCTCGGCGGGGATCGAGGCATGCGTCATCGACGCAGGGTGGTCGACGAGGCTCTCGACGCCGCCGAGGCTCTCGGCGAGCGAGAACCACTTCATCGCCGCGGCGAACTTCTTGGCCCGCTCGACGTCGGCCTTGAGCTCGACGCTCACCATGCCGCCGCCTGCGCGCATCTGTTTCCTTGCGATCGCGTGCTGTGGGTGGGTTGCGAGGCCGGGGTAGTACACGCGCTCCACCTTGGGATGGAGGCTCAGCCACTCGGCAATGGCCAGCGCGTTGCGGCAGTGGCGATCCATGCGCACGTGCAGGGTCTTGGTGCCGCGCAGCACGAGGAAGCAGTCCATCGGCCCCGGGGTGCCGCCGCAGGAGTTCTGGAAGTGCATCAGCTGCTTGTGCAGCGCAGGGTCGTTGCACACGAGCACGCCGCCGACGACGTCCGAGTGACCGCCCAGGTACTTGGTGGTCGAGTGCACGACGATGTCGCAGCCGAGCGCCAGCGGGTTCTGCAGGTACGGTGTGGCAAAGGTGTTGTCGGCGAGGGTGAGGATGCCCTTGCTGCGGCAGTGGGAGGCGATGGCCGCGAGGTCGCTGCACCGGAGCAGCGGGTTGGTGGGCGTCTCCAGCATCACGAGCTTCGTGTTGGGCTGGAGCGCGGCCCGGAAGGCCGCGAGGTCCGTCATGTCGACGAACGTGGTCTTGAGCCCGAACTTCTCGTAGAGCGTCCTGAGGATGCGGTAGGTGCCGCCGTAGAGGTCGTTGCCCGCCACCACGTGGTCGCCCGACTGCAGCAGGTTGAGCACGCAGTGGATCGCGGCCATGCCGCTCGCGAAGCCGAGGCCGAAGGCCCCGCCCTCCATGGCAGCGAGGTTCTGCTCCATGGCCGTGCGGGTGGGGTTGTGGCTGCGCGAGTAGTCGTAGCCCTTGGTGACGGCCGGCGCCTCCTGCACGTAGGTGCTGGTCATGTAGACGGGCGTCATGATCGCGCCGGTCGTGGGATCCGGGTGCTGCCCGGCATGGATCGCGGTGGTGCCGAAGCCCGGCTTGCGCTCGCTCGTCATGACGCGGAGTTTACTTCCGCGCCATGCGCGGCAACATGCTCTGCCCATGTCCGTTCCCGCCGACCGCCGCGCCCACGACCTCGATGCCCTCGAGTTCCATGCCGTGCGCGCGATGCTGGTCGAGCGGCTGGCCACGCCGCTCGGGCGCATCGCCGTCGACGAACTCGCGCCCCTGGAC
>JBEATZ010000338.1:0-3367 GCA_041161695.1 Planctomycetota bacterium
TGCTCCCGCTCGTGCGCAGGGAACTGCCCGGGGCAGAACTTTGGTTCGCGGGCAACAACCAGCACCGCATCCTCGACCTGCAGGGCATCCCTGGCGTCAAGCTCGTGGGCCTCGTGCCGGACCTGCACGCGCTGCTCTCGCAGGCACGCCTGATGCTGGGCCCCCTCTGGTCCGGCGGCGGCTTCCGCATGAAGGGCATCACCTCCCTCGCGCACGGACTGCCCGTGGTCACCAACCGCCTGGGCGCACAGGGCGTGGACGCGCCCGAAACCTGCCGCGCCGTCGTCGAGTCCCCGGCCGAGCTGGCCGCGGCGACGTTGCGCTGGCTGCGCGACCCGGCCGCCGCGGCGGGTGCAGGTGCCGCGGCACACGCATGGGCGCGCGGGTCGGTCTCCGCGGACGCGGTCGCCCGGCAGCAGGTCGAGTTGCTGCGCGAGGTGACGCTCCGCGCGCGCGGCGGCTCAGTCCTTGGCTGAGGTCGCCATCGCCGGCTGCGACACGGCCGGGCGCGGGCGCTGCGTCTCCGCCTTGCGCAGGCGGAACTTGCGCACCGTCTCGTGCAGGAAGGACTCCATCTTGGAGGTCTCCTTGCCGCGCAGGAAGTTCCAGAGGATGCGGAACACGCGACCGGGCCGGAACAGGAACGAGTTGATGTAGAAGGCCGCGACGACCTTGTACTTCCACTTCGTGAGCTGCTTGGCCGTGAAGTGCTCGTTGAACCTGCGGTCGTCGCTCAGGAACTTGTTGTGGACGTAGATCGGCAGCTTGAGGAAGGCGTCGTCGTAGCGCACGCGCCCCTCCTTCTCGAGCTGCCTCGTGATCTCCGTGCTCGGCAGCGGGAAGAAGAAGCCTGCGCTCACGTCGTCGATGCCCGCGCGGCCGAGGCGTGCGGCGAGGCGCACGGTGGCCTTCATGTCCTCGACCTCGTCGGTCGGGTACGCGAGCACGAAGAACGCGCCCACGTTGAGGCCAGCCTTCACCGAGGCGTGCACGGCACGGAAGAGCTTCTCGTCCGTGAGCATCTTCTTCATGTGCGCGCGCGTGCGCTCCGAACCGGACTCGGGCGCGAAATTGAGTGACTTGCAGCCCGACCGCACCAGCAGCCGCGCGACCTCCTCGTCGATGATCTCGCTGCGCGTGCCGGCAGGCAGCTGCCAGTTGATCTTCAGGCCGCGCGTCTCGATCTCGCGGCAGAACTCCACCACCCACTCGCGCTTCAGGATCGCGGTGAGGTCCTGGAACGGGAAGTTGGTGGCGCCGTAGCGCTTGTGATAGGACTCGATCTCGTCCACCACGTCCTTGGGCGTGCGCGCGAACCAGCGCGTCGTCCACATGTTGGGCGAGCTGCAGTAGGTGCACTGGTACGGACACCCGCGCGTGGCGAGGATCGGCACCGTCTTGCCGTAGTAGATGCCGCTGACCAGGCGGTTGGACGAGTAGGCCTCGACGTCGAAGAGCTCCCACGCCGGCCACGGCAGCTCGTCGATGTTGCGGATGCGGTCGCGGCGCGGGTTCTTGACGACCTTGCCCTCGGCATCGCGGTGCGCGACGCCGGGGATCACGGTGATGTCGAGCTCGAGCTCGATGGCGCGGAACAGCGCGATGGCCGTCTCCTCGCCCTCGCCCATCACGATGTAGTCGATGGGCGCCTGCTCCATGGACAGGTCGGGCACCGCAGTGAAGTGCTCGCCGCCGCAGACGATGGGCACGGCAGGGAACGCTGCACGGATCTTGTGGATCAGTTCGCGCACGATGGGCCACGAGTAGGACCACATCGAGGTGACGCCGATCGTCTGCGTGTCCGCCGGGATGCGCTCGATGATCTGCTCGGGCGTGAGGCCGAGGCGCCAGATGTCGCCGTCGGGGATCATCTGCTCCGGGGCGAGGCCGAGTGCGTCGACCACCTCGACCTTGTGGCCGTCGTCGCGCAGCACGGCAGCGATGTAGGCGAGCCCCAGGGGCAGGCTGGGTCGGAGCGCGGTGAGGCCGTTCTTGTTGATGTAGACCGGCGGGTGGATCAGCGTGACCTTCATGGCGGGTGCCTTGCCTGCGCGTGGCCCGGTGTGAACCCGGGGGCCTCAGGAGCAAACCTACATCGGCACGGTGGGGTGCCGAACCGCGATCTTGGACCCCTTTTCCGCGGGCGGCAACCCCTGGAGCCGTACGGTCGGTAGCATCGGGGCTGCGAGAGCGCCGAAGACAGGCGTTTCGCAGGAACCCCTCGCATGCACGCCGACGTCGTCCTTCCATCCAACTCGGATCCCGTGCTCGCGGTGACGCTCACCATCCTCGCGGCACTCGCCCTCGGGCTCTTGGTTTGGCGGCGGCGCCGCCGCTCCGGGAACTGACTCCATGGCGGTGCGGGGGATCGCCGTTGCCGCGGCCGTGATCGTCCTCGCCGCGGCATCCGTGCTCGGGCCGGTGTGGACCTACGCGCTGTCGCTCGCGCTGTTCGGGCTCCCCCACGTCGCCTGCGAACTCCGCTACGTCGACCAGCGCTTCGGCAGCCGGATCGGTGCGCGCACGGCTGCGCTGCTGGGCACAGGCCTCCTGCTGGTCGCGCTCCTTCGCCTGGCTGCCGTGGGCCGGATCGGCGACGCCGAGACGCGCCTCGCGCTCGAACTCGGCCTCGGGGCGCTGCTGGCCCTGGCCGTGCTCCCGGTGCTGGCCGCGCAAAGCACCTTCGCTGCCGTACTCGGCATCCTCGCGGTGCTGCTGGGATGGACCATGGCGGCCACGGACCCGCTCTCGGGCATCGTCGGGTTCGCCTTCCTGCACAACCTCACGCCCGTGGGCCTGCTGTGGGAACGGTTGCGCGGGGCACCACGACGCAGGGCCATGACCGCGTGCGCCGTCGTGTTCGGCGCCGTGCCCGCCGCCATTGCCACCGGACTCGTCGGCTCGACCCTCGCGGCGCTTGGCCTCGAGGCCACGGTCTCCGGACCTGCAGCAGCAGGAGACCTCGCTCTCCACGTCGGAGCCTTCGTGCCACCGGTCTTGGTCGACACGGCCTTCGGGACGGACCTGTTCCGGGCTGCAGCGTTCCTGCAGTGCATGCACCACGGCGTCGTGCTGCTGGTGCTCCCGCGCCTCGGGGCGGGCAGCCGCGCGGGGGCAACGCAGTTGCCCTGGCCGCACCCGCGCATGTTCGCGCTCGCGGTGGCTTCGGCGACGATCGTGCTCGCCGTCGCGCACCTCGCCTCGTTCCACGACGCACGCGCCTGCTACGGCGTGTTCGCCTCGATCCACGCATGGATCGAGGTGCCCGTGCTGCTGCTCGCGTGCGCCGCGGCGGCGCCCGGGAGGACGGCAGATGCCGTGAGGACCGCATGATCGGCTGGGCTGCTGCATGGCTGGTCACGATCAC
>JBEATZ010000365.1:0-2525 GCA_041161695.1 Planctomycetota bacterium
GCTGCATCCCGGTCGGCCACGGGCTCCGCCCGGATCACGTCCCAGACCCGCATCCGGTAGCGCAGTGGTCCGGTGCGCTCGCAACTGGCGACCACGATGGGGGCGCCCGTGTGCAGGTGCAGGACCGCCGGCGACGCCGTGCTGGCAGCCATCGTGCCGAGGAACGGGGTGAACACGGCGCTGCCGCGGCTGCCGCCGTCGACGATGAGCGCCACCATGTTGCCCTCCTGCAGCGCCGCCTGCAGGCCGCGCATCGCTCCCTTCCGCGCCAGCAGGCGCTGGCCGGCGGCACTGCGTTGCTTCAGGATCGCCCGGTCGATGGCGGGCACCGGACTCGGCCGGTACACCGACGTGATGCGGATGCCTGCGAGCGCCATGGCGTAGCCGCCGGTGTCGAACGAGCCGATGTGGCCCGTGGCGACGATGACGCCGCGGCCCTCGGCGTAAAGTTCCTCCATGGCACCCGCCTGCGACAGGTCCACGATCTCGCGCACGTTGTCAGGCGTGATGCGGTGCAGGTTGCAGAAGTCGACCACCAGCTGGGCCATGTGCATCGACCAGCGCCAGAGGTGGCCGCGCTGCAGGGGCGCGACCCCGCCGCCGGGCCGCGTCGCGATCCGCACGTTGCGGTGGTAGCCGCGCTTCTTCCTGCCGCCGCGGTCCTGCAGCAGCCAGTACAGGGCCCACGGCACGGCAAGCGGGGCCACGAGGGCGGTGGCGAGGCGCGGCGGCAGGGCTCCCATGACGCGGAGCACGAGCAGCAGCAACCCTGCTGCCGCCCGGAACAAGAAGCCATCGTGCACGCGCGCCGCCATCAGCGGGCTGAAGCTTGCCGGGGAGGCGGCACGCGCACCAGCGCGAGGCAGCCGAGTCCGAGCAGCAGCTGGACCGACTGGGCGAGGATGGCCGTGCGCGGCCCGACTGCGTCGGCGAGACCGCCGTACACGGTGCTCCCCACGACCGAGAGCTTCACGGTGATGCCGTAGAGGCCGAAGTACGCGCCGGCGCGGTCCGGGGGCGCCAGCAGGAGCACGAGCTTGCGGCCGGCGGTCCAGGTGCCGGCGAGGCCGATGGCGCCGAGCGGCACCATCGTGAGCAGGTAGATCGTGGGGGAGTTGCCTGCGAACCCCGCACCGGTCGCGAGTGCGAGGAACAGCATCACGGCGGACACGCGCAGGATCCCGAGCGGCGAGGCGTCGGCGCGCAACCCGAGCACCACGCCGCCGAGCAGCGCCAGCACGTTGAGCAGCAGGCCCGCCAGCGCGCCGTACTCGGCGAGTTCCATCGTCGTGCCCAGGGCCGTCACGTCGGTGCGACCACCCGCGCCGAACACCGACACCGTGTAGTCGTAGAAGAACAGGATGGCGGTGTTGATGACGTCGACGAGGAAGAAGTTGCCGACCAGGAACCACAGCATCGCCGGGTGCCGCGGCAGCGAGCGAACCGTGTCGAGCATCGCGCGGAACGCGGGCTCGGATGGCCGGGCTGCGGGCGCCCGTTGGTCCCGCACCAGCACCATGCACGGGAGCGCGAACAGCAGGAACAACAGCCCGGCGTGCAGGAAGCGCGCGGGGTCGCCACCGGCCCCGATGGGCAGCAGCACCAGCACGAGGATCGTGCCGAGGTAGCCCACGCCGGTGCCGATGCCGCTCACCAGGCCCTGCCGTGTCGGCGCGGCGACCGAGGGCAGCAGCGCGTTGTAGGCCAGGAGCGCGGCGTTGTAGCCCACGTTGGCGACCAGCAGTCCCGCCAGCAGCGCCGCAGGGGAACCAACCCATGCCCACGTGGCCATGCCGCCGATGCACGCAAGCGTGCTGAGCGTGAGCACGGTGCGCGTGCGCCGCGTGGCATCGCACACGGCGCCGAGCCAGGGCACCACCAGGGCAGCGAGCACCATGCTCACGGTCTGCATCGCGCCGAGGCCTGCACGCCCGTGCTGTTCTGCGAACCACGGCGTGAACAGGTAGGTGAGCGAGGCGGCGTAGACCGTGTTGCCGAGGTCGTAGAGCACCCATGCCGTCGCGCGGCTGGTGCCGTGGCCCTCCCGACCTTCGGGACCTCTTGCGCTCGAACTCACGCGCGCAGGCTACGGTGCAGGGGTCGAGGTGGGAACGGTGAGGCCGCGAGGGCTAGAATCTCCGCCCATGCAACGCGCCGTCGATGGCTCCCGTCCCACGCGCCGCCGGTTCCTCGCCGGTGCAACTGCGGCCTCGGCGACGCTGGCCCTGCAGGGCTGCGCGTCGGCGCGAGCGCGCCGCGTGCTGGGCGCCAACGAGGCGCTGCGCCTCGGCGTGGTGGGGCTCAACGGGCGCGGCAGCGAACTCGTGGGCTCGTTCCGCAGGTTGCCGGGCGTGCGCATTGCCGCGTTGTGCGACGTCGATCGCGCGGTGCTCGATCGCGCCACGGTGGCTGCCGCTGGACGCGGCGACCAGGTCGCCGCCTTCACCGACTACCGCCGCCTGCTCGACTCCGGGTCGGTGGATGCGGTCGTCATCGCCACGCCCAACCACTGGCACGCGTTGATG
>JBEATZ010000397.1:0-2862 GCA_041161695.1 Planctomycetota bacterium
GACGCAGCCCCAGCCTGCAACGACCCCGGCGGTGGAGCCGGGCCAGGCGCCGGCGACCGAATACAGCCTGAAGGCCCCAGAGGGGTCGCAGCTCAGTGAGCAGCTGCTGCAGGCGATCGCGTCGCAGGCCAAGACCCTGGGAGTCGAGCAGGAGGCTGCGCAGAAGATGCTGGCCGTGCTTGCCACCGTGCAGCCCGGACAGCAACAGCACCAGAGCATCGTCCAGCAGTGGCAGACGCAGGCGGCGGCAGATCCCCGAGTGGGTGGCGCCAACGCCGAAGCTACCACTGCACGTGTGGACGCTGCACTGGAGCGAGCCGGCACTCCGGCCCTGCGCGAGCTGCTGAACGCGACCGGGCTGATCCATCAGCCCGACCTCCGGCACCTGCTGGCCCAGGCCGGCGTGGCCCTCTCGCCTGATGGCGGTCCTGTTCGTGGCGCTCCCGCGCGCCAGTCGGGTGACCGCTACCACGGGATGCTCACGCACCAGGCTGGTGCGCAGCGGATGCCCTACCACTCGATGCAGAGGAACAACAAGTGACCGACTACACTCACTCCTGGCCGACGATGCTCGACATCGTCAGCACCTTTGGCAAGGACGGCGAACTCATGCCGACCGCGGAACTCCTGACGAAGGAGAACCCGTGGCTCGACTACATGCCTTGGATCGAGGCGTCCGACTGGAGCGTGCATGCTTACAACGTGCGCACGGGCCTGCCGGTGACCTACATCCGCAAGGTCAACCGCGGCATCGTCCCGTCGGTTGGCACGCAGGCTCGCATCCTTGACCCGATGGCCGTTCTCCAGACGCTGTCGCAGGTCGATGACGAGGCGCTGAAAAACAGCCCGAACCGCGAGGCGACGCGCTGGTCGCTCGACAAGGCGCACGCCATCGCGCTCGGCAACGACCATGGGCGCTACATGGTCTACGGCGATCCGGGCAACGACTCGGGCGAAGTGCTTGGCTTTACGCAGCGCTACAACGACCCGACGGCCGGCAACGCTGACAACCTGCTGACGTGCGGCGGCACCGGCTCCGACAACACGAGCATCTGGTTGCTCGCGGTGTCGCCCGAGACGATCGCGTGCCCGTATCCGAAGGGCAGCCGCGGCGGCCTCGAAGTCGAGGACCTCGGCAAGCAGCTCGTCCCCACGGAGCTGCCGGCCGCAACGGCACCTCGCCAGCTCGTCGCGCACACGACGCAGTTCACGCTGCGCCACGGCCTCGCGGTCATGGACTGGCGTTACGCCGTCCGCGCGTGCAACCTCTCGATCGCCGACCTCAAGACGCAGTCGGGCGGCCAGGCGATCGACGCGCCGACGCACCTGTTCCGCGTCATGTCGCGCATGATCGACCGCATCCCCGGCGACGGCGCCGGCACGAAGATGATGTTCCTCATGGGCCGCGGCGCCATGAGCTACATGCGAGTCCATGCGATGGATCGCACGAGCCAGGTCCTCTCGATCGAGACCGGCCTCAACCAGTTCAACATGCCTCGGCAGACCCCGCACTTCCTCGGCGTGCCGATCTTCCGGTGCGACGCGCTCAACATCAACGAGGCCCTCGTGGCCGGGGTCACGCTGTGACCTTCAGCCCCCGGCGCTAGCTGGGGGCGCAACCCCTAACTGAGAGGACATTCCAATGGCTCAAGATGCACTTCTTACCCTGGCCGACGACCAGCCGATCGCCACTACTGCAGCGACCGGCTACGTGGTCTCGGAGCACACGATCAACCTGGGCGCCTCGCATGATGCGTTCAATGGGCTGCAGATGTTCGCGGTGCTCACGGTCAAGACTTCGTTTACCGCTGCAGCTGCCACCAGCTCATTCCAGTTCCAGATCAAGGCGGCCACTGCTGCGCCGGTCGTGTTCGGCTCGCTGGCGGCGCAGGAGCTGACGCCCACGATCGCGCAGTCCCCGCGCTTCCTGGTCGGCGACCTGCAAAAGGGATCGCGCATCGTGGTTCCGCTCGGGCCGTTCACAAACGAGTTCGGGACGGGCGTCTTCGCGCTCTTCCGCCCCGAAGGCGTGCCGGTGATTTATGCATTCCTGCGCACGCAAGACGCGGCGCTGTCGCCAGTGGACTTCACCGGCGGCACGTTCGACCTGGAGATCCGCACGGAGAACCCGGCCGGCCAGAAGTACTACCCGCAGACGAACTCGGTGGGCTGATGGCTCAGGTCGTCCTCACGCAGATGTGGTTCGACGGGGCACGGCTGCGCCGCCCCGGCGAAGTGGTCGAGATCGACGGGGCCATCCCCGTTGACCTCGGCCGCGTGCTCGACGACGCGCAGCCGCAGAATCCTGCTCCGGTGCAGCGCCCAGCGCGGCGCCGTAGCAAGTCGCAGCCGCCATCCCAAGCGGCTGCCGACTGACCGCACAGCCGCTCAGCGAGGAGTGGCAGAGAGAGGGCCGGCCGGCTCGCGCAAGCGGGTCGGCCGTGTTTACACGCAGCACCATGGACGCCAGCAACCGCAACCTGGACCTCTACCTGCGGGCGCGGAACGCGACCGTGGTCACCGAGACGCAGATCAAGCAACCGTGGCCGTATACCGGCGGCTATTGGGACCCGGACCTCAAGTGGAACAACGACGGGTCCGAGACAAACGCGCTCAACTGCGACGTGTTCGCGGGCTTCGTCCCGTCAGTTCGTCCCTACCAGACTTCGCCCGGCACTGTGGACTTCCTGGTCACGTTGTCGTGGCCGGCAAAGTTCCAGGCGATCCACATGAACCTGATCCCGCGCGGCCCGAACCGCGGCAAGGTCATGGTCTGGGGCGGCGACCTCGTGGTCGGCACGCTGAACGGAGGATGGAAGAACGGCGAGGAGTGGAGCTTCCAGCCGTGGAGCATCGTTGATC
>JBEATZ010000426.1:0-11625 GCA_041161695.1 Planctomycetota bacterium
GCGGTAGAGGTCGTTGAGGTCCGAGGTGGCGAAGTTGCCGCTGTCGAGCAGCACCAGCGGACGGAGGTCCGGCGGGATCACCGGCACCACGTCGAGGATCATCCAGTCGGGGCGGTTGCCCGAGTCACGGAGCATCTCGACGGTCTTGAGCCGCTTGATGATGTCCTTGATCTTCTGCTTCGACTCGGTGCGCTTCAGGTCCTCGCGCAGCTGGTCGCTGAGCTCGGGCAGGTTCATGCGGCGCAGCAGCTCGCGGATCGCCTCCGCACCCATCGCGGCCTGGAACGAGTTGCCGTACTTCTGGCGGTTCTGGCGGTACTCGTCCTCGGAAAGCAACTGCTGGGCCTTCAGCGGCGTGTCACCGGGGTCGATGACGACGTAGTCCTGGAAGTAGATGACCTTCTCCAGGCTGGCGGTCTTCATGCCGAGCAACGTGCCCATGCGGGACGGCATCGCCTTGAAGAACCAGATGTGCGCGACCGGGGCGGCCAGGTTGATGTGCCCCATGCGCTTCCTGCGCACGCGGCTGTGCGTGATCATCACGCCGCACTTGTCGCAGATGATGCCCTTGTGCTTGATGCCCTTGTACTTGCCGCACGCGCACTCCCAGTCCTTCTCGGGACCGAAGATGCGTTCGCAGAAGAGGCCGTCGCGCTCGCTGCGGTACGTGCGGTAGTTGATCGTCTCGGGCTTCTTCACCTCGCCGAAGGACCACGAACGAATGTCCTCGGGCGAAGCCAGCCGGATGGTGACGGAAGCGTAGTCGTTGATCTTGTCGTAGATGGTTTCGGCCATCATGGGCTACCTGCCTTGGTGGGTTCCGTCTGGGTGGATGCTCAGCCCGGCAGCACGGCTTCCGCCGTGCCCCGCTTGTGGAGCTCGATGTTGAGCCCCAGGCCCTTGATCTCGTTGCACAACACGCCGAAGGACACAGGGGTCCCCGGCTCGAGGATGTTCTCGTTCTTGACCATCGCCTCGTAGATCTTCGTGCGGCCATCCACGTCGTCCGACTTCACGGTCAGGAGTTCCTGGAGGATGTTGGCCGCGCCGTAGGCCTCGAGCGCCCACACTTCCATCTCGCCGAAGCGCTGGCCGCCGAAGCGAGCCTTGCCGCCCAGCGGCTGCTGGGTGATGAGCGAGTACGGGCCGGTGGCACGAGCATGCACCTTGTCGTCGACGAGGTGGTGCAGCTTCATCATGTAGAGGGCACCCACCGTGACGCGCTGCGTGAACGCCTCACCAGTGCGGCCGTCATAGAGCACCGACTTGCCGTCGGTGGCGAAGCCGGCCTTCTTGAGCGCCTCCTCGATGTCCGCCTCGTCGGCGCCATCGAACACCGGCGAGATCGCCTGCCAGCCGAGCTTCTTGCCAGCCCAGCCGAGGTGCGTCTCGAGGATCTGGCCGACGTTCATGCGGCTCGGCACGCCGAGCGGGTTCAGCACGATGTCGACCGGGGTGCCGTCGGCGAGGAAGGGCATGTCCTCCACGGGCAGGATCTTGCTGATCACGCCCTTGTTGCCGTGGCGGCCGGCCATCTTGTCGCCCACCGAGATGCGGCGCTTGGTGCACACGTACACCTTCACCATCTCGAGCACGCCCGTGGGCAGTTCGTCACCGCGCGAGAGGCGGTTCACGAGCTTGTTCTTCTCGGTCTCGGCTTCCTCGATGCGGTCGCCGAACTCCTGCACCAGGCCCAGGAGCGACGCCTTGAGGTCGCCCGACTGCTCCTCGGCCACCGCGCGCACGCGGTCGCGGATCGCGCGCAGGTCGAGGATCAGCATGTCGTCGGTGACGGCCAGCTTCTTGCCGTCGGCGCCGACCACCGCCTTGCCCAGCAGGTCCTTCGCGCTGTCCACCAGCTTGCGGGTGCTCGCGCGGTACTGCTTGAGGAACTCGATCTCCGCGTTCTTGATCTCCTCGAGGTTGCGGCTGCGCTCGTTCTCGGTGAGGTTCACCTTGCGGCTGAACTTCTCCGCGGCGATCACGATGCCCTCGACGCCCGTGGGGACCTCCAGCGAGGCGTTCTTCACGTCCTCACCGGCGCGGCCGAAGATCGCGTGCAGCAGCTTCTCCTCGGGGGTCAGCTCGCTCTTGCTCTTCGGTGCGACCTTGCCGACGAGGATGTCGCCGGCCTTGACGCGCGTGCCCACGCGCACGATGCCCGTCTCGTCGAGATGGCGCAGGGCGCGCTCCGAGACGTTGGGGATGTCGCGCGTGAACTCCTCGCGGCCCAGCTTGGTCTCGCGGATCTCGATGTCGAACTCGTCGATGTGCAACGACGTGTAGACGTCGCCCTTGACGAGGTTCTCGCTCAGGAGGATCGCGTCCTCGTAGTTGTAGCCGTCCCACGGCATGAAGGCGACCGTGAGGTTCTTGCCCAGCGCCAGCACGCCCTCGCGGGTGGCTGCGCCGTCGGCGATCACCTGGCCGGCCTTGACCTTCTGCCCGGGCTTCACGATCGGCACCTGGTTCTGGCAGGTGCGCTCGTTCAGGCCCTCGAACTTGCGGAGCCGGTAGACGTCGTCACCGATCTCGATGCGGTTGCCGTCGCAGTAGCTGATCACGCCGCTCTTGCGGGCGCGGACCACCATCGACGAGTTGCGGGCGACCACTTCTTCCATGCCCGTCATCACCAGGGGCTGCTCGCTCGTGAGGAGCGGGACCGCCTGGCGTTGCATGTTCGATCCCATGAGCGCGCGGTTCGCGTCGTCGTGCTCGAGGAACGGGATCAGCGATGCGGACACGCCCACGATCTGCTTGGCGCTGACGTCCATGTAGTGGACTTCCTTGATGTCCACCAGCGCAGGGTCGCCCTTCACGCGGGCGATGATGCGGTTGTTCTCGTCGGCGACGAGCTTGCCGTTCTTGTCGACCTGGGTGTCGGCCGGGGCGAGGATCGCGTTGTTCTCCTCGTCGGCGCGCAGGCGGACGATCTCGTCCGTCAGCTTGCCGTTCTTCACCACGATGTAGGGCGTGGTGAGGAATCCGTAGCTGTCGAGCGACGAGTAGATCGCGAGGCTGCTGATGAGGCCGATGTTCGAACCTTCAGGCGTCTCGATCGGGCACAGGCGGCCGTAGTGCGAGATGTGCACGTCGCGGACCTCGAAACCCGCGCGCTTGCGGTTGAGGCCGCCCGGGCCGAGCGCGCTGAGACGGCGCTCGTGCGTCAGCTGCGATAGCGGGTTCGTCTGGTCGACGACCTGCGACAGTTCGCCGCGCGCGAAGAAGTACTCGATCGCGCTGGAGAAGGTCTTGCTGTTGATCAGGTTGCGCGGAGTGACCGTGTCGATGTTCTCCAGGTTCATGCGCTCCTGTGCCGTGCGGCGGAGCTTCAGGAAACCCTTGCGGAACTCGTCGCCGGCCAACTCCTCGATCGTGCGGACGCGGCGGTTGCCCAGGTGGTCGATGTCGTCGATCTCACCTTCGCCGCCACGCAGGTCGAGGATGTAGCGGATCGCCTGGACGAAGTCGCCCGGCAGCAGCGTCTGCTCGGTCTCGGCGACCTCGGTGCCGAACTTGCGGTTCAGGCGGAAGCGACCGACCTTGCCGAGGCGGTAGCGCGTCGGGTCGAAGAACTTCTCGTGGAACAGCTCGCGCGCCTTCTCGATCTGCGGCGGGTTGCCGGGACGCAGGCGGCTGTAGATCTTGAGGAGCGCCTCCTCATGGCTGTTCGTGGTGTCGTCGCGCAGCGTGTTGAGGATCAGGAAGTCCTCGGGCTCGCGCAGCACCTCGATCTCCTTGAGCTCCGACTCGGCCACCGCGCGGGCGGCCTCCTCGGTGATCTCCTCGCCGCTGCGCACGAACGGCTCACCGCTCGCCGCGTCGACGATGTCGCCCACGGCATAGGTCCCGATCAGTTGCTTGGCGAACTTGGCCTCGGGATCCGACTTCTTCCGGCCCACCTTCTCGACGTCGTAGAACTCGCGCAGGATCGCGGCGTCCGTCGAGAACTTCACGTCCATGGCGCGCAGCAGCGTCGTGGCGCTGAACTTGCCGCTCTGGTCGATGCGGACGGCGATGGCGTCCTTCTTCGTGACGTTGAGTTCGATCCAGCTGCCGCGCTCGGGGATGACCCAGCACGAGTGCAGCTTCTTCTCACCGGTGTGCAGTTCGACCGAGAAGTCGACGCCCGGCGAACGGTGCATCTGGCTGACGGTGACGCGCTCCGAGCCGTTGATGATGAACTCGCCGCCACCGATCATGATCGGGATCTCGCCGAGGTAGATCTCCTCCTCGACGGGCTCCGGCTTCACGAGGCGCACCCGGATCTTGAACGGGTAGCCGTAGGTCAGGCGCAGCTTGCGGCACTCCTCCACCGTGTACCGAGGACGACCGAGCTCGTAGCTCACGTACTCGAGGCACAGGGTCTTGTCGTAGGAGTAGATCGGGAAGACCTCGCGCAGGAGCGCCTCGAGGCCTTGCACCTTCCGCTTGTTGGGAGCCAGGTCAGGCTGCAGGAACTCGCGGTAGGAGTTCGTCTGCATCTCGACCAAGTCGGGAATCTCGGCGACGGACTTGTAACGACCGAAAACTACCGTCTCCATGCGGAAACACCTGGGGTCCAGACTGCGGGACCCTGTCGCATCGGGGTTGGGCAGGACCAGTCAGAAACTGGCAAGAACTGCTCGTGGGGAGGGAGGAACCAGCCGCGCGGTCCGGAGGGAACCAGTCGGCCTTGCAAAAATCGGTCCAGATCGGGCCCGGAAGTGTAGAGACCCCGCACTCCACCGGCAACCCCAAAGGGGCCGGAGAGCACGGGGTTCGGATGCCGAGCCGGGCAGGCTTACTTGAGCTCGACGGTCGCGCCAGCTTCCTTGAGCTTCTTCTCGATGTCGGCGGCCTCGGCCTTGCTGACACCTTCCTTGACCGGCTTCGGAGCCTCGTCCACCACGGCCTTGGCTTCCTTGAGGCCCAGGCCGGTGATCTCGCGGACCACCTTGATGACGTTGATCTTGTTCGCGCCGCCGTCCTTCAGGACGACGGTGAACTCGGTCTTCTCCTCTGCGGCGGGCGCGGCGGCAGCGGCAGGGCCAGCGGCCACGGCGACGGGCGCGGCGGCGGAGACGCCCCAGCGGGCCTCCATCGCCTTCACCAGCTGGGCAGCCTTGCCCAGGCTCAGACCATCGATCTTCTTGAAGATGTCCTCGAGCTCGGCATCAAGGACGACAGTTTCGTTGTTGGACATGGGACTCGACCTCTCGTTGGAAATGCGGGTTGGGTATCGGAATGGGGTGGGACTGCTGGGTCAGCTGGCCGCGGCGCCTTCGCCGCCGGCCTTGTCGACCTTGGCCTGGATGCAGCGGGCCATGCCGCCAGCGAGGGCAGACACGACGGACGCCAGCGAACGGGCCGGACCGGAGATCGCGGAGACGATCTGCGTGTTGACGGTGTTGCGATCGGGCAGGTCGGCGATGGCTGCGGCTGCGGCACCCACATAGGGAGTGCCCTCCACCACGCCACCCACGATCTGGACCGGAACGTCCTTCTTCTGCGCCTTGATGAAGTCGCGCACGAGCTTCGCAGCAGCGATCGCGCCTTCCTTCTGGGCAATGGCGACGCCGCACTTGCCGGAGAAGGCAGCGTCCATGTCGAGCTTCAGCTCGGCGAAGGCCTTCACCGCGAGGCGGTTGCGCACCACGCGGTAGCGGATGCCCGCGTCGCGGAACTTGCCGCGCAGCTCCTTGTCCTGGAGCGGCTGCAGCTTGTCGAAGGTCAGGACGACGCAGGAGCCCATGCTCTGGAACTCGCGGCGCAGGTCCTGGTAGATGATCTCGTTGACGAGGTTGGGCACGGCTCAGCCTCCTTATTCGAATGCAAGGGCCACGCCGGGACCCATGCTGGTGGAAACCACGACCTTGCGGAAGAACGCGCCCTTGGCCTGGGCCGGACGCAGCGTCCGCAGGTGCTCGAGGAACGCGACGAGGTTCGACTCGAGGTCGCCGGCAGCGAACGAACGCTTGCCGATGGCCGCGTGGACGTTCGCACCCGCGTCGGTGCGGAACTCGATCTTGCCCGCCTTGAACTCGCGGACCGCGGCAGCCACGTTGGGCGTCACGGTGCCAGCCTTGGGCGAGGGCATCTTGCCCTGCGGACCGAGCACGCGACCGAGCTTGCCGACATACTTCATCATGTCGGGCGAGGCGATCGTCATGTCGAAGTCGGTGAAGCCCTTGTCGATCTTGTCGGCAAGGTCTGCACCACCCACGAAGTCCGCACCGGCCTCGAGCGCTTCCTTCGCGCGGTCGCCTTCGGCGAACACGGCGATCTTCACGCTCTTGCCCGTGCCCTTCGGCAGGCTGACCGAGCCGCGAACCAGCTGCTCGGTCTTCTTCGCATCGATGCCGATGCGGACGGCCACGTCGACGGCTTCGTCGAACTTGGCCCCGGGCAGCGACTTCAAGAGTGCGATGCCCTCGGAAATGGGATAACGCTTACCCGCTTCGACCTTTTCGGCGGCCTTGCGGAAACGCCTGCTGTGCTTGCGCGCCATGGCTTCTCCTCGTGTTGCGGATCAACCGCTCAGTCGACCACCTGGATGCCACAAGAGCGGGCGGTGCCTTCCACCATCCGCATTGCGGCCTCCACATCCTTCGTGTTCAGGTCCGCCATCTTCATCTGGGCGATTTCACGAACCTGGGCACGATTGACCTTGCCTACCACTTCGCTGCCCGGCGTCTTGGCTGCCGAGGCGAGCTTGGCCGCCTTCTTCAGCAGGACCGATGCGGGCGGCGACTTGTAGATCAGCGTGAACGTGCGGTCCTTGTAGACCGTGATCAGCACCGGAATCACGAGCCCCATGCGGTCACGGGTGGCGTCGTTGAACTCCTTGACGAACTGACCGATGTTCACACCGTGCTGACCGAGGGCAGGGCCGACGGGCGGTGCGGGCGTGGCCTGACCAGCAGGACACTGCAACTTGACGACTGCGGTGACTTCTTTTGCCATGCTTGCCTCTCAGCGGTTCCGTCGGACGCCCACCGCGAGGGGGCGCCCTCCCACTACAAGAGCCGCGTCCGGGAGGTCCGGGCGCGAAAGGGGCGAGGCATCAAAGCGACCCGACCCTTCGAATGCAACAGGGTAGTCGAGCATTTTCCTGCAAGACACCCGGATCGCTCCATCGACCCATCGGCCTGCGGTGGCAACGGTGTGTCCGTGCGCCCGCGCGGCCCCGTCCGCGACCGATCAGGTCGCTTCGACTTCCCAGTAGCCGAGCGTCATCGGCGTGGCGCGCCCGAAGATGTTCACGGACACCTCGAGCTGGCCCTTCTCGGCATGGACCTCCTCGACGGTGGCATCCATGTTCTCGAAGGCGCCTGCCTTGATCTTGACGCGGTCGCCCTTCTTGAAGTTGACGGCGACCTTGGGCTGGTCCTTGCTCGCATCCATGCGGGCAAGCACCTTCTGGACCTCGTCCGGGCTGGCCGGGGTCGGCTGCTGGTGGTGGCCGCCCACGAAGTCGCCGAAGCCCGGCGTCTCACGCAGGACGAACCAGACGGACTCGGTGAGCTCCATCTGCACCATCAGGTACCCAGGGTAGAGCTTGCGGCGCTGGATGCGCTTCTTGCCGCCGCGGTGGTCCGCGATGGTTTCCGTCGGCACGACGATCTGCGGTACGGAGGCATCGCAGCCGGCCTGCTTCAGCCGCTTCATCATGCTCTCGCGGATGCGGTCCTCACGACCGACTTGCACGCGGAGGAAATACCAGTCGAGCGCCATCTTCAACTCCTCAGGGGTTCAACGCAGCCATGCCACCAGGACCCGATGCCACGAAGACCAAGGGGTCACATCAGCAGCGCGAGGCGCGCCAACACCAGGTCGACGAGCGTCAGGAAGACGAAGAGCACGAGCACGGTGCCCGCGACCGCCAGGGTGCCAGCCCACGTCTCCGGCCAGGCAGGCCAGGTGACCTTGCGCATCTCCGACTCGGTCTCCACCAGCGAGGTGGCGATCTTCGGGCGGGCAAGGAACGCGTGGAAAGTCCAGGCGGCGAGCAGGTTGATCGCCAGTGCGACCAGGGTCGAGACCTTCATGGTCCCGAACAACGGGAAGGGATCCACCAGCGTCGGGTTGGCCGAAGCGGGCAGGATGCTCCGGTCGAGGACCGTCACCAGCCCACCGGCATGGAAGCAGCCGTAGGCAACGAGGAGCGTGAGCGACCAGAAGGCCACCATCCTCGCGTACCGGCCCTGTTCGTTGCTGTTGGTCACGGCGTGATCTCGTCCTGTTTCAGGCCGCGGGGCGGCAGGCGCCCCGCGGCTGTCCATCCGAACTCAGAAAGTCCTCAGGGAAAAGTGGCAGGGCAGGAAGGAATCGAACCCTCAACCCATCGATTTGGAATCGATAGCTCTACCAATTGAGCTACTGCCCTACGGGGTCCGGCGAACCGAACCCATTCCAACCCGTCCCGCGGACGGCCCCCGGGGAACGGGAGCCGCGACCGCAGGACGTTCCGATCACTTGATGATCTTGGTGACGCGGCCTGCACCGACCGTACGACCACCCTCGCGGATGGCGAAACGCTGGTGCTCGTCCATGGCGATCGGGGTGATCAACTCGACCTCGATCGCAACGTTGTCGCCGGGCATGCACATCTCTGCGCCGACCAGCTGGGCCGTGCCCGTCACGTCCGTCGTGCGGAAGTAGAACTGCGGGCGGTAGCCGTTGGTGAACGGGGTGTGACGGCCACCCTCTTCCTTGGTCAGGGCGTAGACCTGAGCCTGGAACTTGGTGTGCGGGGTCACGGTCTTCTTGGCCGCGAGCACCATGCCGCGCTCGATGTCCTCCTTCTTCAGACCGCGGAGGAGCAGACCGACGTTGTCGCCGGCCTCGCCCGAATCCAGGGTCTTCTGGAACATCTCGACGCCGGTCACGGTCGTGTCGCGGGTGTCCTTGATGCCCACCACCTCGACAGTGTCGCCGACCTTGACGATGCCGCGCTCGACGCGGCCGGTGGCCACGGTGCCGCGACCTTCGATCGAGAACACGTCTTCGACCGGCATCAGGAAGGGCTTGTCCTTCTCACGCGCCGGCGTGGGGATGCCCTTGTCGATGGCGGCGACGAGCTCGAAGATGCACTTGCTGTCCGGGTTGTCACGGCCCGGGTTCGGGGTCTGCAGGGCCTTGAACGAAGCGCCGCGCACCACGGGGATCGTGTCGCCCGGGTACTCGTACTTGCTCAGCAGCTCGCGGACTTCCATCTCGACGAGGTCCAGCAGCTCCGGATCGTCGACCAGGTCGCACTTGTTGAGGTAGACGACGATGGCGGGCACGCCGACCTGACGGGCGAGCAGGATGTGCTCCTTCGTCTGGGGCATGGGGCCGTCGTCTGCGGCGACCACCAGGATCGCGCCGTCCATCTGGGCGGCGCCGGTGATCATGTTCTTGACGTAGTCGGCGTGGCCGGGGCAGTCGACGTGCGCGTAGTGACGGGTGTCACTCTCGTACTCGACGTGCGCCGCGGAGATCGTCACGACGCGGGAGGCGTCGCGGACCGTGCCGCCCTTGGCGACCTGCGCGTATTCCTTGTACTTCGCGAGACCGACCGACGCGAGCGTGTAGGTGAGGGCAGCCGTGGTCGTGGTCTTGCCGTGGGCAACGTGCCCGATGGTCCCCACGTTGACGTGGGGCTTCGTCCTGGTGAAGACTTCTCTGGCCATTGGAGTGAGTTGGAGTTCGGAGAGAAACGATCTGCCCCACCGCGAAGGTCGGACAGCGAAAAACGTTGGAGCTGCTGACGGGAATTGAACCCATGACCTCGTCCTTACCAAGGACGTGCTCTACCAGCTGAGCTACAGCAGCGAACGCGAACGACAGGAGAAAGAAAGAACGAGTGGAGCGGGTAGAGGGAATCGAACCCTCACCACCAGCTTGGAAGGCTGGAGCTCTACCATTGAGCTACACCCGCGCACCGACGCCCAGCGAAGCTGCGCGGCAGTCCGTGGGTCCTCGGCCAGGTCGTCACCGTTCGCGTGCGCACCCGGAGGGATCCGGGCAGGCAAACTGGTGGGCGGAGCAGGATTCGAACCTGCGAAGGCTGAGCCACCAGATTTACAGTCTGGCCCGTTTGGCCGCTTCGGTATCCGCCCGACGGAAACGAATCCGGTCGAGACCTTTCACCGACCGCGCAGAACCAGCACTCTCGGGCGGCACCTCACCGAAGGGACACCGCTCCGAACACCCTCGTTCGAGGGCGTTCTGGAGCTAGCGGTGGGAATTGAACCCACAACCTCCAGATTACAAATCAGGTGCTCTACCCTTGAGCTACGCTAGCGCAGCGCTGTCGAGGAAAGGCCGGAGGAGGATAGCGACGGGGGTGCGCAGTTCAAGGATGGCCCGGACCCTTTTTTGGCTGCGCGCGCCCGAGGTTGGCTGCGGCGGCAGAGAAACTGCGCCACCGGTCGAGGAACTCGGCCACCGTTTCGCCCCCCATGCGCGCCAACAAGGCGTCGGCGAGAACGAGCGCCACCATCGCTTCCGCGACCACGGAAGCAGCGGCCACCGCACACACGTCGGACCGTTCGTAGCCAGCGGCCACCGGCTCCCCGCTCGCGAGGTCGACGCTGGCGAGCGGTTGCAGGAGGGTGGAGATCGGCTTCATGGCGGCACGCACCACGAGCGGCTGGCCGTTGCTCATGCCACCCTCCAGGCCGCCGGCCCGGTTGGAGGTGCGGCCGGTGGCCCAGGCCCCGGCAACCTCCGGCACGATCGGATCGTGGACCGCGGAACCGAAGTGTTCGGCCACGCCGAACCCCGCACCCACCTCCACCCCCTTGATCGCGGGGATCGAGAGCAGGGCGGCACCCAGCCGGCTGTCGAGGCGCTCGCTCCACTGCAAGCAGCTGCCGAGCCCCGGGGGCAACCCGTAGGCGTGCACCTCCACCACCCCGCCGACCGTGTCGCGGTTGCGGGCAGCAGCCTCGACCTCCGCGGCCATCGCCGCATCGGCTGCAGGCTCGAGGGTGTAGAGCGCGGAGCCGTCGCGCACCGTGCGCAGCGCCGCAACCCCGGCCCGATCGGCAGGGACGGCGGGGAGGGAGATCGGCAGTTCGGCGCGGCCCACGGACCGGACGAAGCCCACCACCTCGGCGCCCACGAGCGCCAGCACCTGGCTGCACACCGCACCGGCGGCGACGCGGCCAGCCGTCTCGCGGGCGGAGGCGCGTTCGAGGGTCGAACGGATGTCGGTGTCGAGCCAGCGGTAGCAGCCTGCGAGGTCGGCGTGGCCGGGCCGCGGCCGGCTGGGCTCGGGCAGTGCGTCGATCGTGTGGTCGCGGTTGCGAACCACGAGGCAGAGCGGCGACCCGATGGTCACGCCGCGGCGCAACCCGCCCAGCACCTCGACGGCATCCTGCTCGATCCGCTGCCTGCCGCCGCGGCCGGCGCCGCCCTGGCGACGGCGGAGCGCCGCGTTGACGGCCTCGAGGTCGACCTCGAGCCCGCGCGGCAGGCCCTCGAGCAGCGACACCACCGCTGGACCATGGGACTCGCCGGCCGTGCGGAACGAGAGCCTGCTGAGGATCGGGTTCACGACGCGGCCTCGCCGGGCTGCGGGTCCTGCGGCGCGGCGAACGCGGCGCCGGGGCGCGGGACGCCGGGCAGCGCGCAGATCTCGAAGAAGGAGAACGA
>JBEATZ010000494.1:0-18148 GCA_041161695.1 Planctomycetota bacterium
CTGCGGCGCAGCCCAGGATGGCCCATGGCAGCCAGTTCGGTGCAGGCTCGACATGCAGCAGGTGCTCGATGCGCTCGGCGAAGAACTCGTGCACGAGTACCGCGAACACGGCTGCGACGCCCAGTGCGGGCAGCGCCTCGGTGCGGTGGTGGGCGGCATGCGGGTCGTGCGGCTTGAGGATCAGGCCGCAGAGGGCGGGGCTCAGGGTGAGCGAGTTGAAGGCCGAGATGGCGGTCGAGAACGCGATGGTGAGCGCGAACTGCCGGTAGAACTGGCCGCTGATGCCCGCCATGAAGGCCGTGGGCACGAAGACGGCAACCACGACCAGCGAGGTGGCGATGATGGCGCCGGTCACCTCGCTCATCGCCTTGCGCGCGGCTTCCCGCGGCGCGAGGCCCTTGGCCATCAGGCGTTCGACGTTCTCGACCACGACGATGGCGTCGTCGACCACCACGCCGATCGCGAGCACGAGGCCGAACAACGACAGGTTGTTCAGCGAGAAGCCCATGGCCGACATGATCGCGAAGGTGCCGATGAGCGACACCGGGACGGCCACCATCGGGATGATCGTGGTGCGCCAGTTCTGCAGGAACAGCAGCGTCACCGCGAACACGAGCATGAACGCCTCGAACAGCGTCTGGATCACCGAGGCGATCGACTCCTGCACGAACACCGTCGTGTCGTAGACGATCTGGTAGTCCATGCCGGGCGGGAACCTGCCCTTCAGTTCCTCCATCTTCGCGCGCACGGCCTCGGCCGTGTCCAGCGCGTTGGAGCCTGGCATCTGGAAGCACGCGATGCCCACCGACGGCTTGCCGTCCAGCGAGCAGTTCATCTCGTAGTTCTTGGCGCCGAGTTCGATGCCCGACGAGGTCTCGATGCCGCGCGTGTCGCGGGTGGTCTCGCGCACCAGGTCGCGCAGGTAGACGAACTGCCGGTCGGCGCCCGTCTTGACGATGATGTCGCCGAACTGCTCGGGCGCCGTGAGGCGGCCCTGGGCGCGCAGCGGGATGTCGAAGGCGATCGAGACGTCCTGCGGCACCGGCGGCTGGCCGAGGCGGCCTGCGGCGACCTGGACGTTCTGTTCCTGGATCGCGCGCACGACGTCGGTGATCGTCATGCTGTAGCCCGCCAGCTTCTGCGGATCGAGCCACACGCGCATCGAGTAGTCGCGGCCACCCAGCAACTGGACGTCGCCGACGCCGGCGATGCGCGCGATGGAGTCCTTCACGTTGAGGGTCGCGAAGTTGCTGATGTAGACCTGGTCGTAGCGGCCGTCGGGCGACAGCAGGTTGACCATCAGCAGGATGCTGGGGGACTTCTTGCGCGTGGTGACGCCGACGCGCTTCACCTCCTCGGGCAGGCTCGCCTGGGCGATCGCCACGCGGTTCTGAACGAGCACCTGCGCCATGTTGAGGTCGGTGCCGAGCTCGAACACCACGTCGAGGCTCATCACGCCGTCGTTGGTGCAGCGCGAGCTCATGTAGAGCATGCGCTCGACACCGTTGACCTGCTGCTCGATGGTCGTCGCGACGGTCTCCGCGACCGTCACGGCATTGGCGCCGGGGTAGACGGCCGTCACGTTGATCGTGGGGGGCGTGACGTCCGGGTACTGCGCCACGGGCAGGCCGACGAGGGAAACGCCGCCGACCAGCACCACCACGATCGAGAGGACCATGGCGAAGATGGGGCGGGCGATGAAGAATTGCGACATCATCGGGTGGGGTGCTCGCTCGGTTGGTTCACTGGGCCGGCACGGGGTCCACGCGTTCTTCCACGCGTGCGCGCAGCAGGCCTGCGCTGATCACCCGGTCACCTGCCGCGAAGGCCGGTGCGCCTTCTGCCCTCGGCGTCACCTCGCGCCGTCCGTCATCCAGCAGCTTGCCCAGCTGCACGTCGCGGCGCTTCACCACGTTGTCCTTGTCGACCAGCAGCACATAGCGGCGGTCCTGGTCGGCGAGGATGGCCTCGTCGGGGACCACTGCGGCGGTGCGCGGGGCCTCGGTGGCGATGCGCACGCGGATGCGGTAGCCGCTGATGAACTCGCCCTGCTTGTTCTCGACGGTCCCGCGCACGGTGATCGTGCCCGTGGCGTTGTCGATCGTGATGGCGGCAAAGTCCAGCACGCCCTTGTGGGGGTAGGCCTTGTCGATGTCGAGGGCGAACTCGAAGGGCACGTCGCCCTGCTTCTCGAGTTTCCCCACGTCCGCCGGGTCGACCATGTTCATCCGGCGATAGGTCTGCAGTGAGCGCTCGTCGATCGTGAAGTACGCGTACATGGGATCGATGGCCACGATCGTCGCCAGCAGCGGGTCCGAGCCCCCGGCGTTCACGAGGTTGCCGGGCGTGAGCTGTGTCGCACCGATGCGACCGTCGATGGGCGCGGTGAGCCGCGCGTACTCGAGGTCGAGCGCTGCGCGCGCCACTTCCTGCTGCTTGGATTCCACCTGCGCCATCAGTGCCTTCGCGTCCGCCTCGAGCTTGTCGACGAGGCTCTGGCTGGCGCCACCGCGCGCGAGCAGGCTGCGCTGGCGCGCCGCCTCCTTGACCGCCACCTCGTGCTGCGCCTCCAGCGCCGCCATCATCGCCTTGGATGCATCGAGCTGCATCTGGAACGGTCGCAGGTCGAGCTCGAACAGCAGGTCCCCCTTCTTGACCAACTGGCCGTCGCGGAAGTGCACCTTGTCGAGGTAGCCGCGCACGAGGGCGCGCACCTCCACCGTGTTCGAGGACTTGAGCCAGCCGGTGTGCTCACCGTAGTCGGTGATCTGCGCGAACTGGACCGGCGTGACGGTCACCTTCGGCGGCGGGGCAGTCGGGAGCTGAGCTGCTTCCTTCTTCGCGCAGGCCGCGAGCAGCAGGCATACGGACGACACGGACAAGACGTGCTTCATGGCCATGGGTTCACTGGGTTTCGGTGGCAGGGGCCTTCCAGCCGCCGCCGAGGGTGCGGTAGAGCCGCACGAGGCTCAGGGCCGCCGCGCCCCGTGCCGTCGCATAGGCGTCGGACTGCTGGGCGAGCGTGCTCGAGAAGTAGACGATGCTGAGGAAGTCGACCGTGCCCTCGTTGTACTGGTCGGTGGTGATCGTGAGGGTGCTCGCAGCTGCGTCGCGGCTCCTGCCGTACTCCTCGGCACGCACGCGCGAGTGCAGGACGTCGGCGATGGCATCCTCCGTCTCGCGGCCCGCGGCGAGCACGGCCTCGCGGTAGCGGAACTCCAGCTGGCGGAAGCGCTCTTCCTGCACGATCACGTTGTTCTCGAAGCGACCGTAGTTGAGCACGTCCCAGCGGAAGGACGGTCCGATGAAGCCAACGAGGCTGGATGGCGTGTCCGTCAGGTCGCCGGCGCTCGATGCCTGCACGCCCAGCGCGCCGGTGAGTGCGAGGTGGGGCAGCATGTCCGACTCGGCGATGCCGATGCGCGCGCTCTGTGCCGCGAGCTGGCGTTCCGCGGCGCGCACGTCAGGCCGCCTGCGCAGCAGCTCTGCAGGCATGCCGATGGCCACCTTCGCGGGCAGTTCGGGCACGCGGCCCGTGGCGCCCATCCGCTCCGTGAGGTCCATGGTGGGCTTGCCGAGCAGCAGGCACAGCGCGTTGTTGGCGAAGCGCAGGTCCGACTCGATTGCCGGGACGTAGGCGCGCGTCTGCGCCAGCACCTGTTTTGCCATCTCCACGTCGCGCCTGCTGGCGGCGCCCGCCGCGAGCCGGTCCTCGGTGATGGCGAGGTTCTGTTCCTGCAGGGTCACGTTCTCGCGTGCGGCAGTGAGCCGTTCCTGCGAGGTGCGGTAGCGCACGTAGTTGGCTGCGACCTCGGTGACGAGCAGCACCGTGGCGTCGTCGTGGTCCGCCTGCGATGCCTGCAACTCGGCCTCGGCCGACTCGATCGCGCGGCGATACCGGCCCCAGAGGTCGAGTTCCCAGCCCACCGAGCCGGCGACCTGCCAGTCGCGGAACCACTGGTCCTGGACCGGGAACTGGCCCTCGCCGCTCGCCTTGGTCGCGAGCGCACTGCCTGAAACGGCCTGCTCCTGCGGCCAGAAGTTGCCCTGTGCGATCCCGAGGCGCGCACTCACCTCGGCGACCCGCGCGAGCGAGGCCTTGAGCGAGAGGTTCTGCTGCACGGCCTCGGCCACCAGCCCGTCGAGGACCGGGTCGCCGAAGACCGTCCACCAGCCTGTCAGGTCCGCATCGGTGCGCTCGAGCCCGGGGGGCTCCCGGTCGATCCAGTCAGGTGCGGTCTCCGCCGCGGGCGCCTCGTAGTCGGGGCCCACCTGGAAGCCGTTGGCCACGTAGCGGCCGAAGCCGCAGCTGCCGAGGAACAGGGAACAGGTGGCAGCCAGCAGGAGCGGGGTGCGGGGGCGAGGAGCCCCGTGGGGACGAGCCGTCATGCGGTCGGGGAGGGTATCCCGGCGTGGCCACGCGATCACGTGCGGCGTGGGGCGCGGTCGGGAATCGTGTGCCTGTGACCGGGCGGGTGCCGCTGCCGCGAGGCGGGCCCACATACCCTCGACACTACGAACGACGGCGTAACGCGGAATGCCCGGGCTCAGTGGCAGCATCCACCATCGAGGCCCGCGAACCCACGCCACACCAGGATGCCTGCGGCCACCAGCATGGTGCCGCGCTGGAGCACGGCGAGGGTCCGGGGGCCGAACCTGCGGCCGAGCCACACCGACTGGTGCTGGGCGAGGAGCAGGAGAGGCAGCGATCCCAGTGCGAACCCCGCCATCACCTGTGCCCCGGACCACGCCGATCCCGCAACTGCGGCACCGGCGCACGCAGCCCACAACAGGCCGCAGGGCAGCAACGGGGTCAGCACGCCGAGCCACACGGCGCGCAGGGCTGCAGGCATGGAGCGGATCCAGCCCATCGAGCGCTGCACCACGCGGCCGAGGCCGGGCACCTGCATCGCCCCACGTTCGCCGACCAGCGCGAGCACCAGCAGCCCCGCAGCGAGCACGAAGGCAACCCAAGCCGTCGGTGCCCCCAACTGTTCTGCGCCCAGCACCGCGCCTGCTGCTCCGAGTCCCGTGCCCACCGTCGCATACGACGCGAAGCGCCCCGACTGGTAGAGCAGCGCACCGCCAGCTGCGGGCCCCTGGGTGCCGTGGAACGCGAGCGCGAGCGGCCCGCACATGCATGCGCAATGCAGGCTGTTGGCCATCCCGAACACGAAACTCTCGAACAACGGCTGCATTGGAGGGAATGTCGTGAAGCTGCTGCCCGCAGTGTTCTCCAGAGAATGGGCGGCGCGCCGTCGATTGTCGACGAACAAGGCGCAGGCGGAAGGGGACGGGCAGGCCGCGTGTACGCACTGTGCCCTGCCGATCCCCGCCGAAAGGCGTGGGTCCGCCTACTGCTGCAACGGCTGCGAGGTCGTGCACGGGCTGCTCTCGGAGCAGGGCCTGCTGCGCTTCTACGACCTCGGTGGTCGCGCCACCGGCGCGGTGGGTGCGCCACCCCGAAGCGTCGTGCTCGACTGGTACGACGACGCGGTGGCTGCTGCGCGCACCGGTGGGAGGCTCGTGAGCCTCACCCTCGACGTGCAGGGCATCCGCTGCGCTGCGTGCGTGTGGCTCCTGCAGGAGCTCTGGCGGCGTCGCGGCGGCGGACCCGACCTCCGCATCGATCCCTCCCTCGGGCGGGCCACCTTCACCTGCGACCCGGAACAGCGCGGCTTGCGCGCGTACCTCGAGACCGTGGCGCGCTTCGGGTACCCGATGGCGCCCGCCTCCAAGGAGGCGCCCAGGGACGACGGGCTGCTCGTGCGCCTCGGCATCTGCGTGGCACTGGCCATGAATGCCATGCTGCTCGGTGTCTCGCTGTACTTCGGCCTCGACGAGGAAGGCGGCGAACTGCTGGACGTGTTCCTCTGGGTCGGCGCCCTGCTGGCCACCGCCTCGGTCGTCGTCGGCGGCCCCGTGTTCTTCCGTGCCGCGCTCGCAGGACTGCGCGCCGGCATGGTGCACATGGACCTGCCCATCTCCATCGGCCTGCTGCTGGCATGGGGCGGTTCGATGTGGGGCCTGCTCACGGGCGGAGAGGTCTACTTCGACACCGTTGCCATCTTCATCGCGTTCATGCTGGGCGGCAGGTTCCTCCAGCAGCGCACGCTTCGTCGCAACCGCGACCAGGTGCTGCGCGACGACGGCGCCGAGCACCTGCGCGTGCGTCGCCGCACGGCGGCGGGCATCGAACAGGCGCCGGTCGCGAAGGTCCGCAAGGATGACGAACTGCTGCTCGCGCCGGGCGACCTCGTCCCGGTGCAGTGCCGCCTGCTCGCTGCCTGTGCCTCGTTCTCCCTCGACTGGATCAACGGCGAGTCGGAACCGCGCGCCTTTGCCCAGGGCGAACTCGTGCCGGCAGGCGCCTTCCAGGCCGGCAGGTCGGCTGTCCGTGCCGTCGCCACGGCGGACTACCTGCAGTCGGGACTCGCCGAACTGCTCAACCGCCCGCCCGTGGACCGCGAGGACACGCGCGGCAGGGTCACGTTCTGGGACCGCCTCGCCCGCTGGTACTCGACGGGCGTCCTCGCCGCTGCCGCGCTGGGCGGCATCGCATGGTGGTTCGTCGACCCGTCGCGCTCGCTGCCAGTCGCCGTCTCGGTGCTCGTCATCACGTGCCCGTGCGCGATGGGCATCGCCACGCCGCTTGCCTTCCACCTCGCGACTGCGGCGCTGCGTCGCGGCGGCGTCTTCGTGCGCAGCGCGAGCCTGTTCGACAAGGTGCCGTTGCTGCGCAAGGTCGTGTTCGACAAGACCGGCACGGTCACCTTCGGCGGCCTGCGAGCCTCCACCGGCGACGACGTCGAGGGGATCGAGCGCGACGTGCTTGCGACCATGGCAGCATCGAGCAACCACCCTGCCAGCCAGGCGGTGCTCGAGGCCCTCGGTCCCGACGCCCGCTTCCTCGACGACCTCGTCGTGCAGGAACTGCCCGGCAAGGGCCTGTTGGCCCTGCACGAGGGCATCGAGTACCGGTTCGGCAGTGCCTCGCACGTGGCCACGGGCGGCGTGGTGTTCACGGAGGCGCCGGCTGCCCGCGCCGCGCACCTTGCTGCAGGCAGCCGCCTCGTCGCGACCTTCGTGCTGGAAGAGGACTTCCGCAGCGGCGCCGAGGCAGAGGTCGCCGCCTTGCGCCGCCGTGGCCTCGACGTGCACCTGCTGTCCGGCGATCGTGTGGATCGCGTCGAGGCAGCGGCCCTTCGCATGGGCATCGAACCCGCGCGAGCCCACGGTGCGATGTCTCCCGACCAGAAGGCCGCGTACGTGCGCGAGCTCGACGACGGCGACGTGCTGATGGTGGGGGACGGCATCAACGACGCCCCTGCCTTCGCCGAGGCGTTCTGCGCCGGCACGCCGGCGCTCGACCGGCCCGTGCTGCCCTCCCGCGCCGACTTCTTCTTCCGCGGCGCGCAGATGGGTGCGGTGAGCTCGGTGTTCGACGTGTCGCTGCTGCTGCGCCGCACGATCCGCACCAACCTCGCCCTCGCGCTCGCCTACAACCTGTCGACGATCGTGCTGTGCTTCGCGGGCGCCATGACCCCGGTGCTGTGCGCGATCCTCATGCCGCTGAGCTCGCTGGCGCTCGTGACCACCACGGGGTGGCGCATGCGCCGCGCCTGGAGGCCCGTGTCATGAGCGTGATCCCCATCCTACTGCTCTGCAGCCTCGTGCTGGTGGCCGGTTCGGTCGTGCTGTTCGTGCTGTCCGCACGCCAGGGCGACTGCCACCAGAGTGAACGCCTCTGCCTGCTGCCGCTCGAGGACGACGCGCCACGAGGCACCGATGCCGCGCAGCCGCCGCAGGAATCGACCCACCCAAGGGAAATCCCATGCAAGAAGTCAACGTGAGTCCGACCCAGCGCATCGTCTACGACGACGGTGTGGTTCGCGGGTTCGTCTGGGCATCCGTCGCCTGGGGCCTCATCGGCCTGCTGGTCGGCCTGCTGATCGCCCTGCAACTCGCCCTTCCCGCCCTCAACTTCGAGACATCGTTCCTGACGTTCAGCAGGCTGCGCCCGCTGCACACCAACGCGGTCATCTTCGCCCTCGTCGGCAACATGATGTTCGCCGGCGTGTACTACTCGACGCAGCGCCTGCTCAAGGTGCGGATGCCCTCGGACCTGCTCTCCGGGGTGCACCTGTGGGGCTGGCAGCTGATCATCCTCGGCGCTGCGCTCACCTTGCCGTTCGGCATCACGCAGTCGAAGGAGTACGCGGAACTCGAGTGGTTCCTCGACCTCGGCGTCGTCGTGGTGTGGGTGGCCTTTGCGATCAACTTCTTCTGGGCGCTCGCCATCCGCAACGAGCGCAACCTCTACGTCGCGATCTGGTTCTACATCTCGACGATCCTCACGATCGCGGTGCTGTACATCGTCAACAACCTCGCGCTACCGGTCAGCCTCACCAAGAGCTACGGCATCTTCAGCGGCGCACAGGACGCGCTCACACAGTGGTGGTACGGCCACAACGCAGTGGCCTTCTTCCTCACCACGCCGATCCTCGGGATCATGTACTACTTCCTCCCGAAGGCTGCCGATCGGCCGGTGTACAGCTACCGGCTCTCGATCGTGCACTTCTGGTCGCTGGTGTTCCTGTACATCTGGGCCGGTCCGCACCACCTGCTGAACACCGCGCTGCCCGACTGGGCGCAGACGCTGGGCATGCTGTTCAGCCTCATGCTGTGGGCGCCGTCGTGGGGCGGCATGCTCAACGGCCTGCTCACCCTGCGCGGCGCATGGGACAAGGTGCGCACCGACCCGGTCCTCAAGTTCTTCGTCGCCGGCGTGACCTTCTACGGCATGGCGACCTTCGAGGGCCCGCTGCTCTCGATCAAGTCGGTGAGCGCCCTGGGTCACTACACCGACTGGATCATCGGCCACGTCCACAGCGGCGCGCTCGGCTGGAACGGCTTCATGGCCGCCGGACTGTTCTACTGGCTGGTGCCCAGGCTGTACGGGTCGAAGCTGCACAGCACGAAGCTCGCGGACATGCACTTCTGGCTCGGCATGGTGGGCATCCTGCTCTACATCGCCTCGATGTGGGTGGCCGGCATCACGCATGGCCTCATGTGGCGCGCCGAACTGCCCGACGGCGGCCTGCAGTACGCCGACTGGGTCGAGATCGTCAACGAGATCATCCCGATGTACTACGTCCGCGCCATCGGCGGCGGCCTCTACATCGTCGGCTGGGCGATCATGTTCTACAACCTGATCGCCACGGCGAAGGCTGGCAAGGCCGTGAACGCCGAGGCCGACGTCGTCCCGCTGGACCGGCGCCTGCCCGCAGGCGACCCCACGACGTGGGGCATCCTGACCAGCCGGCCGATCGTCATCACCGTGCTCGGCATGGTGGCCGCTTGGATGTTCGCGGGTGGCAACATCGGAGCCGCGGTGGTGGGCTTCGTGCTGCTGCTCGCCGTCGTCATCGCCACGGGCGCCCTGCTCGCCGTCACCACGGCGCGCGGCAAGCACGCGTGGCACGAACTCGTGGAGCGAAGGCCCCTCGCCTTCACCGTGCTGGTGCTGCTCGCCGTGCTCGTGGGCGGCGTGGCCGAACTGGTGCCCGGCCTCGTGATCGAGAAGAAGGTGCCCTACGCGGCCAGCGGCGAGATGGCCGTCAAGCCGTACACGGCACTCGAGCTCGCCGGCCGCGACCTGTACGTGCGCGAGGGCTGCTACACGTGCCACTCGCAGATGATCCGCCCGTTCCGCAGCGAGCGGTTGCGCTACGGCGACCCGAGCCGCATCGAGGAGTCGATGTGGGACCATCCGTTCCAGTGGGGCAGCAAGCGCACGGGCCCGGACCTCGCCCGCGAGGGCGGCAAGCGCACGGACTCGTGGCACTGGTACCACTTCGACGACCCCGACAGCGTGTCGAAGGGTTCCAACATGCCATCGTTCCGCTGGTTCTTCGACAACAAGACCGATGCGGCCGTCGCAGCAGACCACATGCGTGCGCTCAAGAAGCTCGGCGTGCCGTACACCGACGAGCAACTTGCGAGCGCCCAGGCCGACTTCCGCCTCCAGGCGCAGGCAGTCGTGGACTCGATCGCAAGGGACGGCATCACGGACCCGCGCCTGCATCCGGATCGCGAGGTGATCGCGATGATCGCCTACCTGCAGCGGCTCGGCAGGAACCAGCGCGCCGTCAACCTCCCCGATCCCGCAAAGGCAGGGCAGTGACATGTGGCGAGCACTCTTCGAGGGCATGGACCTGCACCTCTTCCCCGTCGTGGGGATGTTGCTGTTCCTCGCAATCTTCGCCGCGGTCCTCCTGCGCGTGGTGCGCAGGGACCGCGAAGGAACCTACCAGCGCATGGCGGCCATGCCGCTCCGTGACGACAAGGAAGGAGGGATCTCCCGATGACTGCCAACCTTCGTGAACACACCTTCGACGGCATTGCCGAGATGGACAACAAGCTGCCGAACTGGTGGCTGTGGTCGCTCTACCTCAGCTGCATCTTCTCGGCGATCTACTGGATCCTGTTCCACACGCTCGGGACCGAGGACCTTCCCTATGCCGTCTACATCGCCGAGGAGAAGGCTGCGGCGGAGAAGCTAGAAGCGGAGATGGCGAAGAACCCCGTGACAGAGCAGAGCCTGCTCGCGCTCGCCGCCAACCCCGCAGCCTTGGCCAAGGGGCAGCAGATCTTCCTCGCCAACTGTGCGTCCTGCCACCTGCCCACCGGCGCCGGGTCGATCGGTCCCAACCTGACCGACGCGTACTGGCTGCACGGGGACAAGCCGATGGATGTCTACAACACGATCCTCAAGGGCTACCCGGAGAAGGGCATGCAGTCGTGGGCCAACTTCGGCCCTGCCTTCGTCCAGCACTCGACTGCCTACGTGCTCACCCTGCGCAACACGAACGTGCAGGGCAAGGAGCCCCAGGGCCAGAAGGTCGAGTGATCCCATGAACCCGACGGAGACGCCGAGGAGGCCCGGGTGCCCGGAGCTCCGGAGGCCGGACCTCGACTCGCTGTTCACCGTCAACCCGGATGGTTCGCGCAACGCGATCCATCCGGCAGACGTCCATGGCCGCTTCCAGCGCCGCAAGCGCCTGCTGTGGCTGGTGCTCGTCGTCGTCTACCTGGCGATGCCCTGGGTCACCCTCGGCGGCAAGCCGGCGATCCTCATCGACATCGCCTCGCGCCACTTCCACCTGTTCGGCAGGACCTTCAACGCGCAGGACTTCTGGCTCGCCTTCTTCTACCTGTCCGGGCTCGGGTTCGCGCTGTTCGTGGTCGCCGCGCTGTTCGGCAGGCTCTGGTGCGGCTACGCCTGCCCACAGACCGTCTTCCTCGAGGGCGTGTTCCGCCGCATCGAGCGCCTGATCGAGGGCCCGCCGGCTGCGCGGCGCAAACTCGATGCCGCGGGCCCGACACCACAGAAGGTCGTGCGCCGGGGCGCCAAGCTCCTCGTCTTCCTCGCCATCGCCTTCGTCGTCGCGCACTCGTTCCTCGGCTACTTCATGCCGGTCCGCGAGATCCTCCAGGCGGTCACCTCGCCGCCCACGCAGCACATGACGGCGTTCCTGTTCGTCAGCGCATTCACGCTGATCCTGTTCGTGAACTTCACGTGGTTCCGCGAGCAGACCTGCGTGGTGGTTTGTCCCTACGGACGCCTGCAGGGCGTGCTGTACGACCCGGACACGATCGTCGTCGGCTACGACAACAAGCGCGGCGAACCGCGAGGGCACGATGGCAACGAGGTCGGCGGCGACTGCGTCGACTGCTTCCGGTGCGTCGCCGTGTGCCCTACCGGCATCGACATCCGCAACGGCACCCAGATGGAGTGCGTCGGCTGCGCCAACTGCATCGATGCCTGCGACGACGTGATGACGAAGCTCGGCCGTCCCACGGGCCTCGTGCGCTACGACAGCGGCAACGGTTTCCTCGGCAACGCGCGCCGCTTCTTCCGCCCGCGCGTCGCGCTGTACGCCGTGCTTCTCGTCATGGGCGTGGTGGCATTCACCCTCGCGGCGAGCAGCCGCCAGGCCTTCGAGTCCAACCTGCTCCGGGCCGCAGGTGCTCCTGCGCGGTTCGCGGACGGCATGGTCCACAACATGTTCGTGCTGCACCTCGTCAACAAGCTGCCGTACAAGGCGCGCTTCACGGTGGCCGGTCGCGGTCCCGAAGGTGCGGTCTACGAGATCGCCCAGCCCGAGGTCGAACTGGACAGCCTCGCCGACTGGCGCATCGTCGTCCAGGTGAAGGTGCCGGAGGCCGCGCTGCACAAAGGCGAACAGGCGCAACTCGCGATCACCGCGCGTGCCGACGGCATCGAGCCCATCGAGCAGTTGGCCACGGCCACGATCCTCGGTCCCACCCAGGCGCGGTGAGCGCCCGGGCGGTGCGGATCGCGGGTCGCTCAGAGCGGGTTGACCAGCAGGTCGAGGCCGTTGGAGGTCACGAGGCCCAGCGCATTGATCGAGGGATCGAGCGCCAGCGACTGGCCCAGGACGCGCACGCCCGCGAGTGCCGCGCTGTTGGGGATCGCGAGCGGCACGGTGCCGGTGCCGCCCGTCGGCAGGAACGCCGTGGTCGCGCTCACGCCCACGTGCTGGAAGCAGCCGGGGGCGCCCAGCAGGGTCAGGTCGAAGCCGGGGACGATGGCATTGAAGCCGAGGCCCAGGATGCCGAGGCCCGAGGCCGCTGGGACGTTGGTCGTCGTCCAGTTCACGGCGGTGCCGATGATCGGGCGGGCCGAGAGGCCGAGCGCCAGGGGCAACTGGTCGTTGGCGCCGAGCGTGAAGGTCGCAGGGATGCGCGTGCTCAGGTCGCTGCTGGCAGGGTCGGCCGACGGGCCACCCGGCGAGTAGCCGACGAGGATGCCGTTGCCCGCGAGGCTGGTCGCACCCCAGGCGATGTGCACGTTGCCACTCGCGGTGTCGAACTGGAACTGGAAGGTGTTGGCGCTGGCGGCCGAGGCCCCGCCGAAGTCGTAGACGCCGTCGAAGGTGATGACGGCGAGCGGGCCCACCTGCTCGAACTTCACCTGCCCGCTGCCTGCGGCGCTCGGGTTGAAGTCGTGCCAGTGGTACCAGCCGGTCAGTGGGTTGTTGAGCATCGTGGCCGGGCTTGGCGTGTAGCCCGTCCCGTTGCCGGAGCCCACGGACACGAAGCCGTTGGAGCAGACGGTGAGCGCCGGGGTCGAGCCGCCCGGGTAGGGGAAGTTCGTCGCGAGGGTGACGGAGGTCTCGGTGTCGTCACCCAGCGTGAGTGGCGTGGCCGCCGGGGTGGGCGGGATGAACGGCGAGAGGCCCGGGAGGACCGTGTAGCCCGTGCCTGTGTTCACCATGGTCAGGGCCGTTCCCGACAGGTCGAAGGACGCAGCGGCACTGAAGTTCTCGTAGAAGGAGGCGAGGCTGCGGACGCAGCCCGCGCCGAAGCTCGATGCCGCTGCGTAGTTGCCGCCCGACACGTTGTAGTAGAGCGCGCCGTTGAACACGCGCGGCGTGAACGGTGCCGTGTACTGGGTGTTCTGGGCCGCGCCTGCGCTCAGGGTGAGCTCGGCATTGGTGTAGGTCTGGTTGGTGCCGTTGCCGTTCGTGTAGGCGTGGCCGAACCCGTTGGCCTTGAGCTGGATGCCGTAGGTGCCCGGGGTCAGGATGACGGGCGAGGTGAGCACCATGTTGGTGGGCGTGTTCAGGGCGCCGGTGGCCGCGGTGCTGGCACTGCCGACCAGGGTCCATGCGACCGAATTCGTCTCGTTGCCGAGGTAGGTCGTCGGGCAGGTGTAGACGTCCAGCGAGGCTGCAACCCCGAGCGGGGTGTTCACGTTCACGTCGATCGACGTGAGGGCGATCGGGACGTTGACGGTCAGGTCGAACAGCACGCAGCCGCCGACGCCGCCGCTGTTGTTGTTCGCGAAGAGGGTCGTGAGGGGTGACTGTGCCTGCAGGGACGCTGCAGCGAGGAGCACGCCGAGAACCAGTTGGATTCGCATGGGTTCGCCTTGGGTGGGGTCGTGGGGTGCCGAGGGCGCGAGGGTGGCCGCCGGACCGGGGGTCGACGTACGGTAAGCCACCGAGGTTCCCTTCCCGGCGGCTCATTCGGTCCGGGACCGCAGAAGCCTCCCCGAAACGACCTCGGCCGGCACCCCGCGGGGCACCGGCCGAGTCGGCGTTCGCACCAAGGCGAGCGACGCGCGCTCAGTTGGGGTTGAGCAGCAGGTCGAGGCCGTTCGAGGTGATCGCGCCCAGGGCGTTGATCGTCGGGTCGACGGCGATCGACTGGGCGAACACGCGGACTCCAGCCAGGGCCTGGTTGTTGGGGATCGTGAAGGGGAGGGTGCCCGTGCCGGCGGTCGGGATGTAGACGGCCGTCGCGCTCACGCCCACGTGCTGGAAGCAGCCGGGGGCACCGAGCAGCGTGAGGTCGAACGGCGGGACCAGGGCGCCGAAGCCGAGGCCCAGGAGGCCCACGCCCGAGGTGCTGGGGACGTTGGTGGTGACCCAGTTGAGGGTCGTGCCGATCTGCGGACGTGCCGAGGTGTTGAGGGCGAGCGGGATCCGGTCCGGCTGCGTCACGAAAGGCACCGTCGCGGAGATGTCGATCGCGCCGGGGTTGCGGGCGCCGAGGCCACGGGTGTAGCCGACGAGCACCGTGTGGCTGATGTTGCCGCACTGCTGCCAGCGGTACTCCACGGCGCCGGAGGCGAAGATCGCCACCTGGAAGGTGTTGAGGTTGGCAGCCTGTGCGTACTCCGGCACGTTGAGCCAGGTGACGTAGGCGACCTGACCGCTCGGGTCGACGTCGAAGTGGACGCTGCCGCCGATGGTCGGGTTGAGGTCCTGCCACAGGATCGCGTAGCGCTCGGCCTGCGTGAAGAACTGCACGGGGTCACCGTTGCAGCAGCCGTTCACGGTGTTGGGGGCGCTCCACAGGAAGCCGTTCGAACTGATCACCACGGTGGTGGTGACGCCGGTCGGCGTGACCCACGGGAAGGGCAGCGTCTGGGTGTTCACGCTGTCGTCCGTCATGCCGAGGTTGGCCGACGTGGGGGTGAAGAACGTGTTGGAGCCGGGCAGCACGGCGTAACCGCCGCCGCCGGTGGGGTTGAGCAGCAGGCTGTTGGTGAGTCCGCCCTGGCCGGCGAGGTCGAACAGGCCGTTGCCGAAGGTCTCGTAGAACGAGGACGAGGTGTTGAGGCAGCCTGCGCCAAACGGGGTGCGCGTGGCGAAGGCACCGCTGCCCAGCGAGTAGTAGAGCGCGCCGTTGAACACGCGCGGCACGCAGCAGATGGCCGTGCCCGGCGCGCCGCCGGAACTGGCGCCCGCGAGCAGCGTGAGTTCCGGGGTGGTGTAGGTCTGGTTGCTGCCCGAACCGGGCACGGCGGTGCCGGTGCCGTTCGTGTAGTTCTGGGCGATGCCGTTGAAGGTGATCGCCAGGCCGTAGTTGCCCGGCAGCAGTGCCAATGGGCTGGTGAGGGTCACCGGGGTCGCAACGCCGGCGCCGGCTGCCACTGCGGGGCCCGAGGCTGCGAGGGTCCAGGCAGCGGCGTTCGTGTCATTGCCCACGTACGTCGTGGGGCAGGTGCGCACGTCGATCGATCCTGCCGTGCTGGCCGTCGACGACGAGTTCACGTCGATCTGGGTGATCGTGATCGGCAGGGTGACTTGCAGGTCGAAGTAGATCGTCGAGCCGGCGCCGAGACCGTTGCCGCCGGCATAGGTGGTGGTCAGCGGCGATTGGGCGAAGAGGGACGCTGCGGAGAGCAGCACGCTGGTTGCGAGGGCAGTGCGCATGGAGTTGGGTGTTTCATAACGGGACTGCGGCCGCAGGCCAACCGGGCGCATCGCGTGCACCCGTAACGTTTCCCGTCGCGGTCTTCGCTCAGCCGAAACGGTCCCGCGGTTCAGCCGCAGGTGCCGGGCGCGCAGCCGCACGGCGCGGGCTTCACGGCCTCGATCGTCGCGCTCGCCACGTGGTCCTCCGCACCGCTGCCGGGGAACCACCCGGCGATCACGGCGCGGCTCTCGGGTTTCACCTGCACGCGGATGCCCGTGAAGCCCGCTGCCAGCAGCCAGCGCTCGATGTCGCGCACGCCTGCTGCACCCGCCACGCAGCCCGACCACGTGGCCACCTGGCTGGCGAGGTGGGGCGGGATGTCCCGCAGCGCCACCACGTCGGCGATCGCGAGCCTGCCGCCGGGCTTGAGCACCCGCAGCGCCTCGCGGAACACCTGCGGCTTGTCGGGCGACAGGTTGATGACGCAGTTGGAGAGGATCACGTCGACGCTGCCGTCCGCGACCGGCAGGTGCTCGATCTCGCCGAGCCGGAACTCGACGTTGGCGATGCCGAGTCGCTTTGCGGCAGCGCGTGCGCGCACGAGCATCTCGGGCGTCATGTCGACGCCGATCGCGCGGCCCTGCGGGCCGACCTTGCGCGCGGCAAGGAAGCAGTCGATGCCGCCGCCGCTGCCGAGGTCGAGCACCACCTCACCGGGCCGCAGCGAGGCCAGTGCCTGCGGGTTGCCGCAGCCGAGTCCCAGGTTTGCGCCCTCGGGCAGCGCGGCGAGTTCCTCGGGCGAGTAGCCGAGTGCCGTGGAGGCATCGGGATTGGCGCCGCAGCAGCCGGGCGCGCAGGAAGCCGCTCCCGCGGTCTCGCTGATGCGGGCGTAGTGCTCGCGCACGGTGCCGTGGATCTCGTCGCGTTCGGGGGTGCGGATGGTGTCCATGCACGTGAGGATACGGTGAAGATTCGCGCACCCCAGACCGCTGATGTGCGGAGACCGCGCGCACACAGGAAGGTGGTGGTGCGGCGCGACCGCCCCGGCAGAATCCGCATCCACACACCATGGTGCGCATCGCCATCAACGGGTTCGGTCGCATGGGCAGGCTCTTCCTCCGGGCCGTTGCCGGCCGGAAGGGCCTCGAGGTCGTGGTCGTCAACGAGCCCAAGGGCGACCCGGAGACGCTGGCCCTGTTGCTGGAGTTCGACTCCACGCAGGGTCGCTGGGACCGGTCCTGCCGCGCGGAACAGGGAGCACTGCTCGCGGGTGAGCAGCGCATCGCGCTCGTGCAACAGGATGCATGGGATGCACTGCCATGGCGCGAGCACGGGGTCGAACTGGTCGTCGACTGCAGCGGCAGGGTGAAGGCGAAGGACAAGCTCGAGCCGCACTTCCGCAACGGCGCCCGCAAGGTGTTGGTCTCCAACCCCGTGCCCGGCGTGCCCAACCTCGTGTACGGCGTCAACCACGCGAGCTGCGACTTCGCGAACGAGCCGGTCGTCACGGCGGCCTCCTGCACCACCAACTGCCTCGCACCCATTGTGCGCGTGCTGCACGACGCGATCGGCATCGAGCGCGGACTCGTGACCACCATCCACGACCCGACCAACACCCAGTCGGTGGTCGATCGCCCCGACAAGGATCCGCGGCGCGCGCGCTCGGCGCTCACCAACCTCATTCCCACCAGCACCAACTCCGCGACCGCCGTGGCCCTGATCGTGCCCGAACTGCGCGGCAGGCTCGACAGCATCGCCGTGCGCGCGCCGGTGCTGAACGCATCCATCACCGACTGTTCCTTCCAGGTGGCGCGCGCAACCTCGGTGGAGGAGGTGAACGCGGTGCTCGCGGCAGCAGCCGCCGCCGGTCCGCTGCAGGGGATCCTGGGCCACGAGACGAGGCCGCTGGTGAGCTCGGACTTCGCGCGCGACCCGCGCAGCGCGGTCGTCGATGCCCTCAGTACCCGGGTGGTGGATGGCCGGATGGTCAAGGTGCTCGCCTGGTACGACAACGAATGGGGCTACGTGAACCGCATGGCCGACCTTGCCAGCGCGATCGGTGCCGTGGTCCGATCCTGACGTGCAGCCAGCAGCGCAGTATGCGGCGGTGACCGGTGCCTACTGGGCGTTCACGCTCAGCGATGGCGCGCTGCGCATGCTCGTGCTGCTGCACCTGCACGCCACGGGTCGTTCGCCGCTCGAGTTGCTGTGGGCGCTGCTGCCCTACGAACTCGCGGGCGTGGTCACCAACCTGCTGGGCGGCTTCCTCGGTGCGCGCCTCGGGGTCCGGGCAACGCTCGTCGCCGGCCTCCTGCTGCAGCTCGGTTGCTGTCTCGCCCTCGCAGGAAGCGGCGCGCAGCCTGCGCTCGCGCTCGTGATGGCGAGCCAGCTCGTGAGCGGCGTGGCCAAGGAC
>JBEATZ010000497.1:0-3446 GCA_041161695.1 Planctomycetota bacterium
GATGTCGTGACCTTCGAGTTCGAGAACGTGCCCGCGCATGCCGCCGAGTGGTTGCAGCACCATGCGCGCGTGGCGCCCGCGCCCTCGGCCCTCGCCATCGGCCAGGACCGGCTGCTGGAGAAGCGCTTGTTCCAGTCCCTCGGCATGGGCGTGCCCCGCTTCGCGCCTGCCGACACGCTGGACGAGCTCCGCGATGCCGTGCAGCAGGTGGGCGTTCCGTGCGTGGTCAAGACGCGCAAGATGGGCTACGACGGCAAGGGCCAGTGCCGCATCCACCCCGGGCCTGACGTCGACCTCGCAGTCCGCGTCGCACATGCCGAACTCACCGCGGGCGGCAGCTACCGCGACGGGCTCATCGTCGAGGCCTTCGTGCCCTTCCAGCGGGAGCTGAGCGTGCTGGCGGTGCGCGGCGGCGACGGATCCTTCGCCTGCTGGCCCCTCGTCGAGAACGAGCACCGCAAGGGCATCCTGCACCGCAGCCGCGCGCCGGCGCCCCACCTCGACCCGGCCATCGAGCAGCAAGCCGTGGGATTCGCAAAGCGCCTGCTCGACCACCTCGGCTACGTGGGCGTCCTCGCCGTCGAGCTGTTCGAGGTCGACGGCAAGCTGATGGCGAACGAGATGGCGCCTCGCGTGCACAACTCGGGCCACTGGACCATCGAGGGTTCCGTGTGCTCGCAGTTCGAGAACCACCTGCGCGCGGTGTGCGGCCTCCCACTCGGCTCGACGGCGATGGTGGCGGGCCATGCGGCAACCATGGTCAACCTCGTGGGCTCCATGCCCGACCGCGGCAGCCTGCTGCGCATGGAAGGGGTCCACGTGCACGCCTATGGCAAGTCCGCTCGCGCAGGCCGCAAGCTGGGCCACGCCACGGTGGTGGCGCCATCGCGCAACGAGGCGGATGCCGCGGCGGAAGCGGTCGCGGCACTCCCCTCCGGCGGCGACGCGAGCTGGCTGTAGCCCGCGCGGGCCTCGCGCTCCTCAGCCCTTCGTGCCCCGGCGGCGCATGGCGAGCAGCGTGCCGAGGCTGCCGAGCGCGACGCCGGTGAGCAGCGCCAGCCACACGAGGGGCGTCTCCATGGGAGTCAGGTGCGCGAGGACGTTGAACATGTCCGCACTCTAGGCGCAGCCGCTCCGACCCGCCAGCGCGAGGTGCAGGCGGCTCCCGCGAAACATGCCCCCGCCGTGCCACATGGTGATGAGAGGCCGCGCCCATGCGCGGAGCCACCATGGAACCAACCCCACTGCACTGCCCGAACCCCGATTGTCCCCACCACGAGACCCCTGCTGCAGACTTCTACGTGCGGCACGGCTCCTACGAAGCCGAATGCAGGCCGGTGCCCGTGCAGCGCTGGCGCTGCCGGTCGTGCCGCACCACCTTCAGCGAGCAGACCTTCCGCGCCGACTACCGCGACCGCCGGCCGGAGTGCAACCAGGAGTTGCTGCAGTTGCTCGCAGGCGGCTCCAGCCTGCGCGCGATCGGCCGGAGGCTTGGACTCGACCTGCACTCCGTGATCCGCAAGGCGGACAAGATCCTCCGCGCCTTCGGCACGACCCGCCCCGAGGCCGCGGCCCCGGGCGCGCACGTCCACGAAGCCTCCGCTGGGAACGGCGCAGCCCTGCTTCCCGCGCTCGCGGCGCGTCAGCGCCGGTCGCGCTGCCGCAGCAGCCAGCCCTGCGGATCCACCTTGGGCTCTGCCTGCCCCACCGCGAGCGTGCCACGGCCCCCGGGCATCTCCACGCGGCGCACCTCCCCGTCGACCTCCACGGGGACGGCAAGGGGGAAGGGCAGGTCGCCGGCAACCTCCCAGCGCAGTTCGAGGACACCGTCCTTCACCTCGTGAACGAGCCTCGGCAGCCCTGCCTGGTGGACGTAGGCATCGAAGAACCACTGCATGTCCTCGCCGGCGATCCTCGTGCAGAGGGCCACGAAGTCCGCCGTGTCGACGAGGCGCACCTGCGATCCGTCCGTGGGCCAGGTGCCCTCGACCGGGTAGCAGAACCGGCGCAGGCACTCGCGGAACTTCTCGTCGCCGAGTTGCCACCGCAGCGTGTGCAGCACGAGGCCGCCCTTGTAGTAGATGTCGTTGGAGCCGCTGCCGAAGTAGATCCTCTGGCTGTTCGTGGGCTCGCGCGGGGCCACGGGCGAGCGGTTCAACGCGCGCCACTTCTTCACCTCGCGCCAGTAGCCCTCGGGGCCGCGCAGCTCCTCGAGGTACCAGGCCTGCATGTAGGTCCCGAAGCCCTCGTGGATCCACATGTCCTTCCAGTCCGAGCAGGTGACGAGGTTGGCCCACCACTCGTGCGCGAGTTCGTGGTGGTGCAGCCAGTCGTAGTCCTCGTCACGCCAGCCGTTGCCGTAGGCGATGATCGTCTGGTGCTCCATGCCGAGGTGCGGCGTCTCCACCACGCCGTACTTCTCGTGGCGGAACGGGTAGGGCCCGAGCATGCGCTCGAACCAGTTGAGGTGGTCGAGGAACTGCTTCGCGAACGGCCGCGCGCGCTCCTCGCTCTCGGGCAGCACGTACATCACGAAGGGCACCTTGTCGCCCGCAACGCTCGTGTAGGTGTCGCGGATCTCGACGTAGGGTGCGATGTTGATCGCGACGCAGTAGTTGTTGATCGGCGAGTTGACCGTCCAGTGGAACAGCTCCTTCTGGCCCTGCACCTTGCGCCCTGCGAGCGTGCCGTTGCTGGCCACCACGAGGCCCTTGGGCACGGTGATGCGCAGGTCCATGCCGCTGGGCTTGTCCGAGGGATGGTCCTTGCAGGGCCACCACAGGTCTGCGCCCTCGCCCTGGCAGCTGGTGGCGATCCAGGGCGCACCGGACTTGGTCTTCGACCAGGTGAAGCCACCCTGCCACGGCGGCATGCGTGCCACCCGGGGCTTGCCGCCGTAGGCAACGGTGAGCGTGAACTCCGCGCCCTGCGCCAGTTCGTTGCCGAAGTCGATCCAGATCCTGCCGTCGACGTGCTCGTGCTTCGGGGCCAGCCCCTTCGCGGTGACCTTGCGCACCTGCAGTTCCTGCCCGAGGTCGAGGGCGATGCGCTTCGTGGGCGCCACGGCACGAGCCCTGAGCTCCAGCATGCCTTCGATGGACTTCTGCTCGGGATCGACCTCCAGCGTCAGGTCGTAGCGCTGCACGTCGTAGCAAGCCTGCTCCGGGATCAGTGCGCCGCCCGAGGCATTGGAGGACGGCGTCTCCTGCGCAAGCAGGGACAGGGTCGACACGGCCAGCGCGAGGACGGGACGGAGGTGCAGCATGGCAGGATTGTGACGGCACGCCCGCGCGTTGGCCATGCCCGCGCGCGGGTCCGCGGTCAGCCGTGCGCGGCGATCGCGCGCTGCAACAGGTCGAACGGCAGGTTCGCGCCGCACACCACCACGGCCACGGGCCCCTGCGGCAGTTCCCTTGCCTGCAGCAGGCCGGCCACCGCCAGGGCTG
>JBEATZ010000512.1:0-7787 GCA_041161695.1 Planctomycetota bacterium
GAGAGGGTGGTTGCCTCGGCTTGGGCAACGCAGGCAGCGGTTGCCAGGAGCGCGGTCGCGAGGATGCGGAAGCCGTGGTTCATCGCAACAGGATCCTCTGGCGCAGGTAGGCCATGCTGAGGTCTCGGAATCGGTAGGGCAGGGACAGCATTGCCTCGTACCCGACGCTCGCCGACATGACGTCTGCTGCAGTGGCCGTCGACTCGTGCAGGGTGGCATCGCCGAGGAGGCCATTCGGGCTGGCGCCCGGTGCGACGAGGCCGAGGGAGTGACCCACCTCGTGCGCGGTGATGATCCCGGTCACCACGGCCCAGTCGTCTGCCGCCTGCAGCACCTGGGTCCAGCGCGCCTGGGCCGTGCTGTTGGCCTGGGACCACTCGAACTCGTCGCGCAGCACCTGTGCGTCGAGCGAACCGCTGCCCGCCGGCGTGCCGCCCATGTCGGGACAGAGGGCCATGAAACGCTGGGCGAACCAGGTGAGCGAGTACGGATACAACTGGCGGTGGACGCGTGCCTGGTAGAGGTACATCTCACCGGGGAACACCCCGAGTCCTGCGCCAGCATCGGTGTTGCGCTCCTCGAGGTTCTGGTTGCGGTGGTCGTAGCGCGCGCGCCCGAGCACGCCCGTGCTGGTGTCGCCGTAGGTTCGCGCCGGGTTGCCGAGCGGGTCGAGTCCCCCGATCGCGACCTGCATGTGGGGCAGGCCAGCGGGTGCCTCCAGCGTGAAGCGGACGGGGGATGCGCCCGTGCCGACCGGGTCGCCAGAGGCGTCCCTGCCGAACAGTTCGTGTGCCTTGGCGACGATGCCCGCGAGGACCTGGTTGCGCACCCAGGCATTGGTGCCGCGCGGATCGCCTGCGGTGGCGAGGCCGAGGCGAAGCATGTCGTCGTCGAAGTCGGGGATCCCATTGCCGTTGCGGTCCAGGTCCGCCCGCAGCCAGACGACCTGCAGCCGGTCGAACGGCAGCATGCGGGCGCTTGGCTCGGTGACCTCGAAGGTCACGGGCGTGCAGGTCGCGCGGTTGCCGGCGAGGTCCGCGACCGATGCGCCGAGCTGCCAGGTTCCCGGGGTGAGTTGCAGCGACGCAGGCACGAGGACGGAGAGCGACGTGGCCGTGAAGCTCGCATGGGCGAGCAACTGGTCCGAGGTCGGCCCGGTCGCGGGGCCGTTCAGGGCGAACACCACGCTGCTGAGGTCGAGTTCCTGCCCGGCGCCCGATGCCGCAACGAGATCGATGGTGAACCCATGGGGCGGCACCAACAGCCCCTGGTTGCGCAGGGTACTCACCTCGTTGACGGTGAGGGCAGGCTGGGGCGCCGTGGTGTCCGTCGCGAAGCCGGTGCGGAACCTCGTGCTGCGCGTCGCATCGAGGGCATTGCCGTCGACCTCGCGCACGGCGCCCTCGTCGATGGTGGCCACCAGCACGGTTCCCTGGGGCAGGCTTGTTGCCGGCACGAAGCGGAGCGTCCGGCCACAGGTCCCGAGTGATGCGGTGCCGGCGATCGGTGCGCCGCCCGCCGTGGTCACGCGCAGGTCGTCAGGGTCGACGGAAGCCGGGTCGACGGGCGAGTCGAACAAGGCGACGATCCGCGCATTCAGCGGCACGCCATGGCTGTCGTCGACGGGTAGGAGGAGCGCCGAAGGGAACGTGTCGTCCTCGGTTGCCGTGAAGGCAATCGTGGTCGTGTGGGCGAGTGGGTTGCCGGCTGCATCGCGGATCCCCTCGCGTCCGCCGGTCAGCTCGAGGGTGCCGGAGGCGCCGGCAGGCATCGGGTCGCTGGGCAAGACGAGCCAGCGGCTGCCGCCGTTGCGGGGCTCCACCGTGCATGCGGCCTCGGTGCCGTCCAAGAACAGGCGGGCGCCACGCGATGCCGAGGCGGCATCCATCGGCTCGCTCCAGTCGACCACCAGCGGGACGTTGCGCCCGTGGTTCCTCGCGCCCGGAGCAGGCGCGGTGGCCACGACCGTGGGCGCCGTGGTGTCGGAGCCGGTGCGGAAGGAGACCTGCAACTGCTGGTTGGCGGTGTTGCCGCTCAGGTCGCTCACGCGGGCAAGGCGCAGCACGACGTCCGACTGGGCTGGCAGCAGTTCATCCGGTTCGATCCACAGCAGGCGCTGGCTCGCATCGAGCCGGCTGGTGCAGGCGATGGTGCGGTTCGTGCCGGCCTGGAGGCTGAGCTCCGGCTGGTCCGTGACCGGCAGGCGGATCGCCTCGTCGAACACCAGGGCGATGGGGGCGACCGGCGACCGGCCCTGCACGCCGTGGAGCGGGAGGCTGGCGACGAGCTGCGGCGGCTGCGTGTCTGCTGCCGTCGCGAAGGCCTGTTGCCACGCCGGTGCGAGCGGGTTTCCTGCTGCGTCGCGCAGGGCGCTCGACACCGTCAGCACGTGCTGGGTTCCCCCGGCAAGGTCGCGTTGCGGCTGGACCACGAGGGTCGTGCCGTCCACGGTGAGCGCGACGCCGATGTCGGTGCCGGAGGACTCGCGCAAGAGCACGGGGCGTGCGGCAAGGCTTGCGGCGTCGATGGCTTCACTGAGCTGCAGCCGGATGGGCTCGGTGCGGCTGGCGGCAGCCGCGGTGCCCGTGAAGGTTGCTGCGAGCACGCGCGGCGCCACGGCGTCCACCGTGCGGAAGTCGATGCACAGGTGCTGGTCGACGATGCGCCCGGAGCGGTCGCAGGCGAGCGGGCCCACGCGCAGTTCGTAGCGGGTGTCGGGCTGCAGGGTGGCCGTGGGCTGGAAGCGGATCGATGCTGCTGCCGGTCCGGCGACGAAGCTGCCTGCGACACGCTGCCCACCGGGGAGGCGGAACAGGCCGCACGCCGCACTCGCGAAGCTCTCCGCGACGAGCGATCCATCGAAGGTCAGCACCAGCGTCGCGTCCGTGGCGACCTGGATGGCGCCGTCGGCAGGGGTGGCATGCGTGAGCGTGAGCCTGCTGCCCTGCACGCCGGCTCCGGGACTCGCAGGGTCATCGCCTGCAGCTCCGCCTCCGCCACCGCATGCGCCGAGTGCCGCCGTGAGGGCGATGGCAAGGCGCCAACGCATGCCATGCAGTCGATGTTCGCTCCCTGTTGCCACGCCCCTTCATCGGCGGCGCCGGATTGGCGGGTGTAGAGCATTTCTCATCGCGCGCAGGGCACCATGGCAACGGCACTGCATGCGTCCGGTGCTCCGCATCCGCTGCAGAGCCCTGGAAACGAAGACGCCCCGCAGGTCAGGCGACCTGTGGGGCGTCCTCGCGGCGGTAGGGGCCGTTCAGCTGCAGCCGCTGGTGCCGCCGCACGACACGCACTTCAGGCACGTGCCGTTGCGCACGAGGGTGAAGGCGCCGCAGCTGCCGCACGGATCGCCCTCGTAGCCCTTGAGCCTGGCTTCGGCGATCTTGAGGCGCAACTGACGACTCTCCATCGTGGCCGTGGCGGTGGCCGTGCCACCGTTCATGCCTGCGCTCATCGAGCCGGTGTTGCGCGGTGAGGAGATGGGCTCCGCTGCGCGCAACTCGACCGTGGGCTCCTCGCGGCGGATGCCGCGGCTGTGCGGGTGCAGGTTGCGGTTGTCGTGCAGGTCCGTGGGCGACTCGTCGAGGTCGTACACCGACTCGGAGACAATCTCCTCCTCGGTGAACTCGGGATCCTTGCGGCCCATGGTGGTGTTGCGCAGGTCCTCGGACTGCACCTGGCACAGGTCGGTGCGGCCGAGGTAGCTGATGGCCAGTTCGCGGAACACGTAGTCGATGACGGAGGTGACCATCTTGATCTGGTCGTGGCCCGTCACCATGCCGTTCGGCTCGAAGCGCGTGAACACGAACGCGTCCACGAACTCGTCGAGCGGCACGCCGTGCTGGAGACCCAGCGAGACGGCGATCGCGAAGCAGTTCATCAGGCTGCGGAAGGCGGCGCCTTCCTTGTGCATGTCGAGGAACACCTCGCCCAGCGAGCCGTCCTCGTACTCACCCGTGCGCAGGTAGATCTTGTGGCCACCGACCACGGCCTTCTGCGTGTAGCCGGCGCGGCGGTGCGGCAGGCGACGGCGCTTGGCGAGGTAGCGGTGCACCACGCGCTCCGTGATGCGCTGGGCGACGGCCACGGCCTCGGGCGTGATGGCCGGGGTCGTGTCCGTGTCGTCGGAGACGGTGTTGAGCGGTTGGCTCAGCTTGCTGCCGTCGCGGTAGAGGGCCACGGCCTTCAGCATGCTCTTCCAGCCGAGGCGGTAGGCCTCCTTGACGTCGTCGACGGACGCGTCATTGGGCATGTTGATGGTCTTGCTGATGGCGCCGCTGATGAACGGCTGCACCGAGGCCATCATGTGGATGTGCGCAGCGAAGGGGATGAACCGCTTGCCGATGCGGCCGCACCGGTTGGCGCAGTCGAAGACCGGCAGGTGGGCTTCCTTCAGGTGCGGCGCACCTTCCACCGTCATCGTGCCGCACACGTAGTCGTTGGCGGCCTGGATCTCGGACTTGCTGAAGCCGAGGTGGCGCAGCAGGTCGAAGCTCCAGTCGTTGAGCTGCTCGGCGGTGAGCTGCAGCTTGCGCTGCAGGAACTCCTCGCCCAGCACGCCCTTGTTGAAGGCCATCGAGATGTCGAAGGCGCCCTTGAGTGCGTCCTCGAGGCGCTGGAGCGCGCCCTCGTCGAAGCCCTTCTGGGACAACGAGTCGTGGTTGATGCACGGGGCACCGGCCAGCGACTTGTGGCCCACCACGTAGCCGACGATCTCCTCGACCTGGCTGTTCGAGTAGCCCATCTTGCGAAGGGCCGGCGGCAGGGACTGGTTGACGATCTTGAAGTAGCCGCCACCCGCGAGCTTCTTGAACTTGACGAGCGCGAAGTCCGGCTCGACGCCGGTCGTGTCGCAGTCCATGAGCAGGCCGATGGTGCCCGTGGGGGCGATCACCGTGACCTGGGCGTTGCGGTAGCCGCTCTTCTCGCCGAGCTGCAGCGCGCGGTCCCAGCAGGAGCGCGAGGCCTCCAGCATCTCCGCCGGCGTGAACTGCGGGTCGAGGCCGACCGGGGTGATGGTCAGGCCCTCGTACTCCGCGGCCGTGGAGTTGTAGGCGGCGCGGCGGTGGTTGCGGATGACCCGCAGCATGTGCTCGCGGTTCTTGGGGTAGCCCGGGAACGTGCCGAGCTCCGCAGCCATCTCCGCGGAGGTCGCGTACGACTCGCCGCACATGATGGCCGACAGGGCGCCGGCGATGTTGTAGGCGCGCGGCGAGGCATAGGGGATGCCCATGCGCATCAGGACCGTGCCCACGTTGGCGTAGCCGAGGCCGAGGGTGCGGAACTCGTAGCTCTTCCGGGCGATGGACTCGCTGGGGAAGCTCGCCATGAGCACGCTGATCTCGAGCACGATCGTCCAGAGGCGGCACGAGTGGCGGAAGCCGTCGATGTCGAAGCTGCCGTCCTCACGCAGGAACTTGACGAGGTTGATCGACGCCAGGTTGCAGGCCGTGTCGTCGAGGAACATGTACTCGGAGCACGGGTTGGATGCGTTGATCCGGCCGTCCTCGGGGCACGTGTGCCACTCGTTGATCGTGGTGTCGTACTGCACGCCCGGGTCGGCGCACGCCCACGCTGCGTAGTTGACCTTGTCCCAGAGGTCGCTCGCGTCGAGTTCCTTGCAGACGCTGCCGTCGGTGCGGCGCGTGAGCTGCCACTTCGCACCCTCGTCGAGGGCGCGGAAGAAGCTGTTCGGGATGCGGACCGAGTTGTTCGAGTTCTGGCCGGAGACGGTGGCGTACGCCTCGCCGTCCCAGTTCGTGTCGTAGTCGGTCATCTCGACCGCCTTGAAGCCCTGCTTGGCCAGTTGCAGCGCGCGCTGCAGGTAGGCCTCGGGGCAGCAGGTCGTGCGCGCCTCGACGAGGGCCGCGTGCAGGCGCGGGTTCTCCTTCGGGGTCACGTTCACGACGGTCTTGCCCTCGGCATCCGTCACGTGGCAGGCGTTGATCACGCCGGTGATGGCGCGCTTGATGGCCTTGGAGCCGGCGACCAGGGCCGCCACCTTCTGCTCCTCGACGACCTTCCACGTCACGAACTGTTCGATGTCCGGGTGGTCGAGGTCGAGGCAGACCATCTTGGCGGCCCGGCGCGTGGTGCCGCCCGACTTGATGGCGCCCGCGGCGCGGTCGCCGATCTTCAGGAACGACATCAGGCCGGAGCTGCGGCCGCCGCCGGACAGCTTCTCGTTGTCGCCGCGCAGGCTGGAGAAGTTGGTGCCGGTGCCGGAGCCGTACTTGAAGAGGCGCGCTTCACGGGTCCAGAGGTCCATGATGCCGCCCTCGTTCACGAGGTCGTCGCTCACGGACTGGATGAAGCAGGCGTGCGGCTGCGGCCGCTCGTAGGCGTTCTTGCTCTTGTGGAGCTTGCCGGTCTCGGCATCCACGTAGTGGTGGCCCTGGGCAGGGCCGGTGATGCCGTAGGCGTAGTGCAGGCCGGTGTTGAACCACTGCGGCGAGTTGGGCGCCGCGTGCTGTGCAGCCAGCATGTGGCAGAGCTCGTCGTAGAACGCGTGGGCGTCCTCGGGCGTGTCGAAGTAGCCGTGGTTCTCACCCCAGTGGCGCCAGCAGCCCGCGAGGCGATGGAACACCTGGCGCGCATCGCGCTCGGAGCCCACCACCGGCTTGCCGTTGTCGTCGAGGATCGGCTTGCCCTGGGCGTCGACTTGCGGCACCCCGGCCTTGCGGAAGTACTTCTGGGCCAGGATGTCGGTGGCGACCTGACTCCAGTGCGCCGGGACGTCGATGTCCCGTGCCTCGAACACGAGGGAGCCGTTCGGGTTGCGGATTTCCGAGTTCCGCTTGCTGAACGAGATGCCTTCGTAGGGCGACTTGCCCTGAACCGTGAACCGCCTCTGGATCTTCACGCGAACTCCTCCTCAGACGTGCCGTGCTCTGCAAGCACGGCCAACAGGACATCCCTCATGACCCCGGCTCGCTGCAGGACGCGCGTCCTGTCCGCAGGCCGTGGCCTTGGGGTTCGAGGCTCCGATCCGCGGGGTCGAAGACGCTGGGTGACGAGCACAGCGTCCCATGGACCGCGCGGAGGGGGAGTGGGGAGCCGAAGGGCGCAAACCCGAACCGCAAGGTGCGAAGCCGACGCCCTGCGCCGATAACGCCACCGTGTTGCTCCGAGTGTTCCTGCCGCGCAGGACCGCCATCCGACACCTCACCGCCCAAGGATGCGCAGGGAGGGACTCCCGAACGCACCGGTTGACCGAAACCAGAGACCGCGAACCGCCGGCAGCATGGATGGTTGCCGGCCCGGTCCCGCGGGAGGCGGAACCCCCGTTCCCGCGACCAGCGGGAGCGAGCAGGGCAAGGTCTCCGCCGAGAGGGCTGACGGATTCCCGGTCCTGGGAGGGCCACTACTTATTGCGGCCGACGGTGCTTGGCAACACCAAAGCTTGGGATTCTCCCCAAGGCGACGTCCGTGCCCAAAGTCCTTGGAAGAGGCAATTTAGCTACCGTTTCGCAAATCGGGAGAGTCCGCCAGCCGGTAGATCCGGGCGGCGTTGCCGCCGAGCACCGCATCGCGTTCCAGGGGCTGGAGCGGGGCCAGCCAACTGCACACGAGATCGAACCAGCGCACGTAGCTGGCCGCGACGAGGCACACCGGCCAGTCGGAGCCGTACAGGAGCCGCTGCGGCCCGAAGGCGTCGAGCGCCACGCGCGCAAACGGCGCGAGCTCGTCCTCGCGCCAGTGTGCGAAGTCGGCCTCGGTGACCATGCCGCTCAGCTTGCACGACGTGTTGGGAAGCTGCGCGAAGGCGGCGAGGTCCTTGGCCC
>JBEATZ010000513.1:0-3846 GCA_041161695.1 Planctomycetota bacterium
GGCCCGGCTGCGGGCGGACCTGATCCTCACGGTGAGCGAGTTCTCGCGCAGCGAGATCCTCCGCCATGTCGCCATCGACCCGGCACGCGTGGTTGCGGTGCACGAAGCAGCCGATCCGCGCTACCGCCCCGTTGCCGGCGCCACCGTGCCGACGCGGTTCGCCGAGGCCATCGGGACCGGACCGTTCGTGCTGTTCGTCGGCTCGGTCGAGCCCCGCAAGAACCTCATCACGCTCGTGCACGCGTGGGCGCAGCTCGTCGCGCAGGGCAACGTTCCGGGCAAGCTGGTGATCGCGGGCGGCAGCGGCTGGAAGAACTCGGACGTGTTCCAGGCCATCGAGCGCCTCGGCATCGCCGATCGCGTGCACTGCACGGGCTTCGTCACCGACGAGGAACTGCTGGCCCTCTACAACACGGCCGCCTGCTTCACCTACCCCACGGTGTACGAGGGCTTCGGCCTGCCCGTGATCGAGGCGATGGCCTGCGGCACGCCGGTGGTGACGACACGCGTTTCGTCGATCCCGGAGGTCGGCGGCGATGCGGTCGTGTACGTCGAGGACCCGCGCGACACCGGGGCGCTGGCGGCAGCCATCGGCCGCGTGCTGGCCGATCCCGCACTGCGCGCGGACCTGCGCCGCCGCGGGCTGGCCCAGGCTGCACGCTTCTCGTGGGACGAGACGGCCCGCCGCACCCTTGCCCTGCTCACGGAGGTGGCGACCGGTCACACGTATGCACGCCACGAACTCGTAGTCGGCAGCGACGAGCGCGGCATCGACACCGGCTGGCAGCCCGCGGAACTCGCCGAGGGCCAGCCGTTCCGCTGGGTCGGCAGCCGCGCCACCCTGTGGCTCACCCCGCGTCCCGGCACGCCCTTCACGGTCGACCTCGGCACCCCGCTCACGGAAGGCCAGCAACTGACCGTTCTCGCCGACGGCAAGCCGATCGGCGCACCGGCCACCCTGCACCAGGGATGGCAGCAGGTCTCGTTCGATGCAGGCAGCCTGCCGCTGCGCCAGCACCGCATCGAACTGCTCACCAACCGCGGACTCGACACCAGGCACAAGGGCGCGGATCCACGCGACCTCGCGCTGATGGTTCGTCGGGCAGGGTTCCGCGCGGCGACCTGAGCACCGCGCGCGGCATCACTTCAGCAGCGCGGTCGCATTCCACGTCCCCACGCGGGTTCCGTTCTGGAACACGTCGAGCACCCCGAGGCCGCCGTGCGGCAGGTTGAGGCTCACGCACCGCGAGAGGCGCATGCCGAGCATGGCAGCCGCAAACCCGGACAGCACCGAGCCGGGAAGCACGACGACGAGGTTCTTGCCGAGCACCGATGGAGCCGTGTCGGTCCACCACTCGAGGACGCGCTCGACGGCCTGGCCGAGGTTCTCGCCACCGGGAGCCTTCGCATCGCCGAACTCGCTGAAGAACGTCCGCACGGCGCCGTCCTCGGTCTGCATGACCTCGTCCCACCTGCGGCCCTGCCAGCGGCCCATCTCCTGGTCCCGCAGCAGGGTGTGCGTCCTCGCCTCGATGCCGCGCTGCTGCGCGAGCGCACGCGCGGGATCGTGGCACTGGGGCTGCGGGCTGCAGTGGATCTCGGCCACGTCCACGTCCTTCAACAACTCGATCCACTGCAGCACCTGGCTGCGCCCGCGACGGCTCAACTCCGCAGGGCCCGAGCCCACGGCAACGGAAGCCGAGGACGCATCGAGGTCCGGGTGGCGGAACAGCCAGAGTCGGCAGAAATCCGTGGGATCGGTGAGCACGCGCGCATCTTCTGCCGCACCACGGCGCAGTTCCACCGTGGAAGCAGCCAGCGGCCACCGATACGCTCGCCCCGGTGTTCTCGATCCTGAAGACCGGCATCGACGGCCTCGACGGCATCCTCGGCGGGGGCATGCGCTACCCCGAGGACTCCGCATGCTTCCTCTGCATGTCGGGCGGCCCCGGGACCGGCAAGACGCTGCTGGCGCTGGAGATGATCACCCGGGCGTGGCTCGACTCGGAGGACGGCGGGACCTACCTGTACTACTCGGTCGAGCACACGCCGGAGAGCATCCAGCAGAAGCTGGCATCCGACTTCGACTGGTTCCGCAAGGAGGCGCGCATCACGGCCCTCCCGCGCGAGATCCCGACCAAACTGGTCCTCGAAGCCACCACCCGCAAGGGCACCTCGCGCCTCGTCGTCACGCAGGCTCGCCCCGCGGCACTGCAGCAGCGCTCGGCGCGCGGAACCACCGTGGACATCGAGTGGATCCTCGCCGAGATCAAGAACCACGACCTCGCCAGCCCCGTCGAGATGGTCTGCGTCGACAACGTCGGCCTGCTGCTCACGGACGTCGAGTACTTCGAGAAGCGCAGCGTGCTGCTGGAGACCCGGCGGCAGCTGATGCAGGGCCAGATCCACGGCATCTTCGTGATGGAGGAAGCCAGCCCGCGCGACCTGCGGCTGCCGAGCGCCGAGGAGTTCTCCACGGACCTCATGATCCACCTGTCGTTCCGCGAGGAGGCGACGGGCTTCAAGGCGCGCGCCATCGAGATCCTCAAGGCACGGCACCAGTACTATTACCGCGGCGTCCACCACTTCTCGATCGCAGGGCGCGGCATCACGCGCGACGTGTACCTCGGGGCGCGCAACGAGCGCGGACCGGGCATCCACATCTACCCTTCCGTGGCGGCGCAGCTCTCGATCGCCAGGGACCAGGCTGGTTTCCAGGTGCCGAAGCGCGGCACCTCTCCCATCGACCTCGGGCACCCGGACCTCAACGGGGCCTTCACGGGGGGCAGCGGTCCGGGCGAGAACTCGAACACCGTGCTGCTCGCCGAGCCCGGCACGCGCTCGACGTTCCTGGCCCTGCGGTTCCTCGCGGCCGGCCTGCGCGCAGGACAACGCGTGCTGTTCGTGAGCACGCGCGAGGATCGCGATGCGATCCGCAGGATCTGCCAGCGCGAGGAGTCGCTGAGCAACACCTGCCTGCTCCCCGACGGGGCGTTCCACCCCGACTTCCGCGTGCTCTACCTGCACCCCGAGTACATCTCGCCGGGCAAGTTCACGTGGGACCTGCTGCGCATCGTGGACGGCGGCCACGGCGACAGCGGCAAGCCGGTGGCGCGATTCGCCTTCGACAACATCTTCCGCCTGCAGGATCGCTTCCCGATGGTGCAGGACCAGCGCTTCATGGTCGCCGCACTCGTCGACCTGCTGCGCTACCGCGGTGTCACGCCGATGATCGTCGACCTCGTCCCACCCGGGGCCCACAAGGGCCGGGCCGACTTCGACCCCTCGCCACACCTCACGAGCTTCGACAACGTGGTCCACCTCTACCAGGAGGATGGCGAGCGCACGCGCCCTGCGTTCCGGATCCTCAAGTCGGTCGGCAACGACTACGAGATCGAACCCGTGTCGATGGACTACCGGCGCAGTTGATCCGACCGCGCGCTGCCACCGGGATTCCCGGCAGCTTGCGCAGCAGCGAACCCGGAGCCCCGGGCCTGCACCCCACGCGCCCGCACGGCAAGGTAACCTCTGGAGCCCGCCCCGAGGCCCCATGCGAAACTGGTTCGCTCCACTCCTTGCGCTCCTCGCGCCCGCCCTTGCCGCGCAGGATGCGCTCAGCGCATGGAACACGGCTGCACTCGATGCGATCCGGGCCCTGCGCACGCCGCCGCCTGCAGCCGCGCGCTCGCTCGCCATCGCGCACGCGGCCATGCACGATGCCGTGAACGGCATCGTCGGCCGCTACGAGCAGCACCTCGCGCAGCCGACGGGCACCGAGGGAGCATCAGCAGAGGCCGCCCTCGCCGGCGCGGCCCATGCATCCCTCGCCGCACTGTTCCCGTCCCG
>JBEATZ010000515.1:0-4806 GCA_041161695.1 Planctomycetota bacterium
CTGCCTCCCCCTCGATGACGCCCTGGTCGGTGCAGTAGGCGCCGCTCCAGACGTTCACGCGGACCCACGATGCGCCACACACGGCTGCGGCGCCGAGGGCGGCACGGGCATCGTTGCGCAGGCAGTTCATCGCCACCGGCAGGCCGAGCTCGGTGCGGATGCGCCACCCGACGAGTGCGAGCGCCGCCGGCACGTCGGGAGTGACGGGATCGGATGCATCGCCCTTGCGGAACGGCACGTCGCCGAAGTTCTCGACGACGATCCCGTCGACGCCGCCGTCGCGCAGCGCGCGTGCGTCGACCATGGCCGACTCCAGCACGGCTGCCATCGACTCGTGCCGCGGCGAACACGGGAGTGCGCGCAGGTGGACGACGCCAAGGAACGGTTTGTTCATGCGGTGCCCACGCTACAACTGCAGCCATGCCGAAGTCACGCCGCCTCTGGATCGCGCTGTGGCTCGCGCTCGGCGCGCTGCTGGTGGCGCGCACGGGCGTGCGCGAGCGCGGCGTGATCCTCGACCATGTCGAGTTCGGCAACCGACTGCTGTCAGGGACGAACCCCTACGCCGACTTCGCAGCCGATCCCGACGAGCCGCTGCACCCCCTGCACCCTCCATACCCGCCGTCCTTCGGGCTGCTCACGGCCCCGTTCGCGCTGCTGGCGCACGTCGACGCCGCGGCCGGTGCGGACGGCAGGATCGACCTGCGCACCTCCAGCCTCGCCCGCATCGGCTGGGCGGTCATGCAGCTGGGCGCCCTCACGACCATCGGGCTGGTCCTCCTCCGCATGCGCTCCCGCACGGGACTGCCGCAGGGAGGCCGCGCGCAGTGGCTGCTGCTGGGCACGCTGCTGCTCGGCAGCCGGTTCGTGCTGCGCGACACCCACGGCGGCGGCGGCAACCTCGTCAACCTCGCCCTCGCCATGCTGGCCTTCCAGGATGCGAGGGAAGGCAGGCAGCTGCGCGGCGGTGCATGGCTGGGGTTCTCCCTGGCCACCAAGCCGGCGCTGCTCTGGCTGCTGCCGTTCTTCCTCGCCACGGGCCACTGGCGCACGGTCCTCGCTGCCGTCGTCACCGGGCTCGCCGCTGCCGGGCTGAGCCTCGCGATGCTGGGCGGCGACACGGGCCCCTGGCTGCGCTGGATCGAGGGAACGTGGATCCACTCCACGCGCACCGACGTGTTCGCGCCGGCAGCACTGGGCTTCCCGGAGTTCACCTGGATGAACCAGTCGATGCGCTGCATGTTCGGCCGCTGGCTCGGCGACGTGCCGCCGGCCTTCGCCGGCCAGGTGCAAGTCGGCTGGATCCCCGGCTTCGGCCTCGCCCCGGCGGTGCCCGCCGCGCTCAACACGCTCTGCACTGCCGCGGGGCTCACGGCAGTGTTGCTGGTCGCGTGGCGCAGGCGCCGCGACGAGGTGGCGGTGAACTGGTGCTTCGGCGCCGTGCTCGCCTGCAGCCTGCTGTTCTCGCCGCTGACGTGGAAGGCCCACCACGTGGCCCTGCTGCCGCTGTTCTGGCTGGCGCTCGTCGAGGGCACGGCGCTGCGGTCGCGCGCGGCCCTGCTGGCGCTCGTGGTCTACCTGCCCACTGCCGTGCTGGGCGAGGAGATCACCGGCAAGGCCCTCAAGAACACGCTGCAGAGCTGGTACCTGCTGACGCTGTGGGACATCGCGCTGGTCGTCCTTGCGCTCGCACTCGCATGGCGCCACAACCTGTCGCCAGCAGGCAGCAAGCCGCACCGCCCATGAACCTCTCGCAGCAACGCGCCGCACTGTTGCCCTATGCGCTCATGCTGCTCATGAACGCGGTGTGGGGCGCGAGCTACTCGGGCATCAAGCTGGGCCTCGAACACTTCAGCCCGCTCGGACTCGTGATGGTGCGCTTCTGGGTCGCGGTGCTGTGCCTCGCGCCGCTGGTGCGCACCAACTGGAAGGACATCCGGACGACCATGGTCCCGGGCGTGCTCACCGGCCTCGCGCTCCTCAGCGGCTACGTGCTGCAGGCCTTCGGGATGACCGAGACCTCCGCCTCGATGGGCGGTTTCCTTGCGGGCCTGATCGTGCTGCTCGTCGGGCTCGGGGCATGGCTGCTGTTCCGAGAACCACTCACGGGCAGGAGCGTGGTCGGCATCGTGTTCGGGCTCGCGGGCCTCGTGTTGCTGTGCAGCAGCGGCGCGGACCCGTCCGAGGGCGGCTCCGTCGACACGATGCGCGGGATCCTGCTGCAGATCGGGTCCTCGTGCTGCTTCGCCGCACACATCCTGATGATCTCGCGCCTCAGCCCGCTGCCCGACCTCGACAGTCTCGCCGAAGGCAGGGTGGTGCGGCCCGACGTCACCTACTGCATGTGGCAGCTGCTGACCGTGTCCGTGGGATCCTCGCTGATCCTGCTCGCGGCCGGACAACCGACGTTCGGGGCGGTGCCGCTCGATGCCTCGACCTGGGTCGAACTCGGCTACCTCGGCGTCGTGGCCACGGCCATCGGCATCGCCGTGCAGTCGCGCTACCAGCCGCTGGTGCGGCCGAGCCACCTTGCGCTGCTGTTCGCCACCCAGCCCGGCTTCGCGGCACTCGGCGGCTGGCTGCTGATGGGCGACCGGATGTTCTGGCAGCACGGCATCGGCAGCCTGTGCATCGTCGCCGGCATCGTCATCTCGGCCCGTCGCGACTGACGCGGCGCAGCAGCAGGAGCCCGCGCCGTTGCGCGGCATCGGCAACCGCCTGCGGCAGCTCTGCGCGCGCGAACGCGGGTCCCAGCGCAGCAACCACTGTTCCAGCGTCCGCACGATCCCGGTCGAGCACGACCCAGCCGACCGCCGGCTCCTGCGCCAGGGCAACCAGCCTCGGGGCATCCCACTTGCGCGGCGAGCCGGGGCGCGTGCCTGCATACCAGCTGATGCGCGCATGCTCGGTGACCAGCGTCTCGCCGGGGGCGAGCTGCGTGCCGACGAACTCCCCCACCTCGCGGTCTGCGAGCCGCGACGGCTCGATGCGCCCGCGCGGCCCCTCGATGCCGGCGTGCACGAGGACGAGGAGCACCGCCACGGTGCGCCACCGCGCATCCATGGCATGCAGCGCGCGCCCCGCGAAGGGCAGCAGCCACGGCAGCAGGTTCACCGTGAAGCGCTGGCGCACGACGAACGTGAGCGGGCCGCCGAGCCCGAGGACGAGGCCGGCACCGAGTCGTCTCGCGGAGGGCGCGATGGGCGGCCTCGCGCCCAGCAGCGCGAGCAGGAACACGGGACCGAGACCCTCGAGCATCGCAACGGGAAGCTGCAGCAGGTTGGCCAGCACGTCGCCCCGGCCGTCGAGGTCGTCGCGCGAGGCGTGGAAGGAGATGCGCGGCACCGGGTCGAAACCCGCCCCGGCGGCATCGCGCCACCAGCCGTAGCCGACGGCGGCGACGAGGACCGGGACGAGCGCACCCACGAGGACGCGCGGCTGCAGCGCGAGGAACGGCAGGGCGAGCACGAGCGCATCGGGACGGAAGCCGAAGGCAATCGCGGTCCAGAGGCCGAGCCGCCAAGGCTCGCACCGCAGCCCGTGCACGACGGCCGTGCCGGCTGCGAACAGGAAGCCCGGCTCCGCGTAGACCTCGCCGCAAAGTCGCGCGGGCAGCGGCGCCACGGCCATCAGCAGCGCCGCCCAGCGGCCTGCGCCGGGTGCGAGCAGTTCGGCCGCGCGGTGTGCGGGCACGATGGCGAGCGCACCGAGGATGCAGCAGGTGAGTTGCCCGGCCTCGAAGGCGTCCATGCCGCAGGCGACCGGCAGGGCGACCAGCAGCGGCAGCAGCGGCGAGAACACCTCGGTCACCGGCACCAGCAGGTCCCCGCGCGCGAACTGCACGGCCATCCACAGGTACGTGGCACCGTCCTGCGACGGGACCACGGTCAGCACGGCCAGCAGGTGCCGCCAGCACATTGCGGTGACGAGCAGCCACAGCAGCCAGCGGCTGTCGGCATCGGGGATGGCACGCGTGGCCATGCGGGCAGCATGGCTGCACGGCATGCGCGCCGTCCACCGTTCTTCAGTTCGGGATCGAGTACGCGCTCGCGGGCAGTTCCACGGCGCCCTGGTACTCCATCGTGATGCGCATCGACTCGCCCTTGCGGCCGGTGCACTGCACCTCGATCCAGGTCACCATGCCCGAGTCCTCGTCACAGTGCAGGACGACGCCCTGGATGCTCTTCTGCATCGACTCCGGCATCCGGGTCGCCTCGATGCGCACCAGCGAGCCACCGCCCACGCGGCCGGTGCTGGCGAGTTCGAAACCCTCGGGCAGCCGCTGGACGATGCCGAGGATGTCGAGGTAGCCGAGTTCGAGCGGGCCGCCGAGACGGGCGAGCAGCGCATCGGCCTCGGCCAGCGGCACATCGCGCGGCGGGACGAACCCGCCCTCCGAACGGAGCCACACGGTGGTGCCGTCGCAACCGCAGGTGATCGGGCCGAACACGGCATCGAACGTGACCAGGAAACGCCGGCCGGGCCGGGTGGTCATCTCGAATGCCGTGGGCAACCGGAACGCGTCGCCACGGATTCCGGGTGGCCGGGCTGCGCCCGGTTCGGCCGGCTCGGAGCGGCGCTCGATGCGGAGCAGGAACCCACGGTCCACCTCCTCGCCGAGAACGCTCGCGGCACGCGCCACGGCGGCCTCCGCGCTGGGCATCCGGTCGCCCTGCAGGAACCACCAGCCGGCCACCGCGAGCAGCACGGCGGCGGCTGCCGCGACGAAACGCGGCACCGCGCGCAGGCGCACCGCGGGCTCGCTGCGAACCGCATCCATCACGGCGCGCACGCGCGCCTCGTTGG
>JBEATZ010000033.1:0-4813 GCA_041161695.1 Planctomycetota bacterium
CCTCGCGCGCTGGAAGGAACTGCGCGCGTATGCGGCATCGAAGGGCATCGAGCTCGGCGGCTATTCGCTGCTCAGCAGCCGGCGCATCCAGCCGGATGGTGACAACTGCATCGACCCCGCAACCGGCAAGCCGGGCGGCACCGTGTTCGGCAACGCGCCGGCGCTCGCCTCGGACTGGGGCCAGCAGTACTTCCGCAAGCTGTACCGGTTCTTCGAGCACACGGGTTTCGACCTGCTCGAGCACGACGGCAGCTATCCCGGTGACGTCGATGCCGCAGCGCGCCCGCCGCTGCAGAAGGGCGTGGCCGACTCGCAGTGGGTGCAGTTCGGCATCATCCGCGACTTCTACCGCTGGTGCCGGGCGCGCGGCACCTACCTCAACGTGCCCGACTGGTACTTCCTCGCGGGCTCCAGCAAGACGGGCATGGGCTACCGCGAGACCAACTGGTCGCTGCCCCGCGAACAGCAACTGCTGCACGCGCGCCAGAACCTGTTCGACGGCACGCAGGCGAAGACGCCGTCCATGGGGTGGATGTTCGTGCCGCTCACCGAGTACCACGGCGGCGGCCCCGCGGCGACCATCGAGCCGCTCGACCAGCACCGCGAGCACTACGGCCTCATGCTCGCCTCCACCCTCGGCTGGGGCGCGCAGGCGTGCTGGCGCGGTCCGCGGCTGTACGACACCGATGCGACGCGCGACCTCGTGAAGCGCTGGGTCGGCTGGTTCAGGCAGCACCGCAGGATCCTCGAGTCCGACATCGTGCACACCTCCTCGCGCCGCGCCGACGGCCGCGACCTCGACTGGGTGCTGCACGCGGACCCGCGCGGCACCGAACGCGCCATGCTGGTGGCCTTCAACCCCACCGATGCACCGCGCTCGCGAACGTTGCGCCTCGAACTCGGCCATGCCGGACTCGCTGGCGACGTGCGCATGGTCGATGCGGCAGGCACCGAGTCGAACCTCCGGGTCGGACCGGACGGCCTGCTGCACCTCGACGTCACGGTCGCACCCCGCGGCGTCACCTGGCGGACCTTCCTGCCAGGGCGCTGAACTCCGGCCCACTGGCAATCGAGCCTGCTGCCGGGCAGCATCGCGCCATGCGCGCCGTGAACGCACTTCCTGCTGCACTGCTGCTCCTCGCAGCCGGCTGCGGCACCGTGCGCCACCAGGTGCCCGTGGTGCACGAGCGCCAGGTGCGCCTCGACGTGACCCCGCCCCAGGGCGCGGTGCCGGATCTCGAGGTGGCGTTCGTGCGCGGCATCGTCGTGGTCGAACCGGGCGCCGAGCTCGCAGGTTCCATCGAGGCCTCGGTCACGGCAGCGAGCGAGGAGGAGGTGGAGCGGCATGCCGCGGCCATCACCCCGCGCGTGGCCGTCGATGCCACGAGCGGCAGGCTGGTGCTCAGCCTCTCCCACCCCGAGGGCGCGAGCCTCGCAGCCGTGAGCGCGACGTTCCGGCTGCAGGTGCCGCCGCAGACGGCTCTCACCATCCGCACCGACAGCGGGGACGTTTCCTGCCGCGGCTACGGCGGCGACCTCACGGTCGACACCAAGTCAGGCGACATCGACGTGACGCTCGCCGGCGGCAGCGCCGAGTTGCGCAACCAGCGCGGCCGCATCCGGCTGCGCGGCGAGTTCGCGGCGGCGAGCCTGCACAACGACACGGGCAGGACCGAACTGCTGTGTCCCGGCGGCATCGCGCCGCTCGTCGACGTGCAGCAGGGCACGGGCCCCCTCGTCGTGGGCTTGCGCGAGATGCAGCGCCTGCAGTGCGCGGCGACCGGCGAGGTGCGGGGATGGCAACTCGACCCGACCGTGTCCGTGGAGTGGACCGAGACGCGCCCGCTCGACGGCGAGGACCTGCAGGTGGGCACCATTGGCGACCCGCTCGGCTTCGCGTCCGGCGACCTGCAGGTGCGCGCTGCGGGCAGCGTGCGCGTGTCGCTGGTGAGCCTGCCGGGCCTGCAGGCGATGGCGCCTGCAGCGGCCACGCAGTCCTCAGCGCGCTGAGGACCGGACGAGCGCGGCGAGTGAGGCTGCATCGATCCCGCCGGCGCGGGGCGGCGCCAGCCATGCCACGCCATCCGTGGCCGCCGCCCGCAGTTCGGCCACGATCGGCTCGGGCGTGCCTGCAGCAGCCGTGAGCACGAGGCTGAGCCCGCGCTCACGACACCACGCGGCAGCCGCTGCAACCGTTGCACGCACCGCGCGCGGGTCGGATCGCGGGGCCTCGTCCCCCATGACAGGTGCCATGCAAGACATGGTGTCGAGAGGGGGCGCGAAGCCGAGCGGGTTCTCCTGCACGGCCTGCAGCGCAGTTGCGAGTTCGACCGCACCGCGCATGGGGGCGGCCTCGTCGGGGCCTGCAACCAGCACCAGCGCCACAGGAGCAGGGTCCGCATGGAACCGCCGGAACATCGTCCACTGCTGCGCGAGCCAGCCGTCCACCGTGGGCAGGCTCACCACCTCGGCATCCTTCCAGCCGCCTGCGCGCAGCGCGCCCTGCAGCAGCGGCTCGAGGTGGTCCTCGTCACGCAGCGTGCCGCCCGTGAGCGCAAGCATGCCGCCCAGCACGGCAACCCTGCGCCCGGCGGGCAGCGCAGGGTGCAGTTCGAATGGCCCGCGCAGCATGCCTGCAAACGACTCCAGCGGCGCGGCGCCGGCGGCAGGACCGAACACGGCGTCCACGAGCGCGGGCTCGGCATCGCGACCCCAGACCCTGTCCCGCACGGCCACGGCTGCCGCGGCCACGAACGAGGCGAGGACCGCGAGCCCCCACACCGCGTACCACCGCCTGCCGAACAGCACCGTGGCCACCATGGGCAGCACGCCTGCGCATGCGACCACCCACACCGAGAGCAGGGGCGGCGCCACGTGAGGCAGCATGCCGTGGAATGCCACGGCACGGGCGAGTTCGGCGGTCCCCACCGCGCTCACGGCCGCGAACCCGAGCCGGAACCAGCCGAAGCGCCGAGCGCCCGCGAGCCAGCCCGCGACCAGTCCCAGCAAGGCGCAGGCGAGGAGCGGCGAGGGCGACTCGGTGCGCGCCACGGGGTCGATGCGGAGCGAGCGCAGCAGGCACGGTGCGCCGCGCGCCACCAGCACCATGTCGCCGTGGTCGTCGGTGACCTCGAAGGGCTCGAGCACGCGCCCGGCCACGTTGGCCGTGAGCGTGGTGCCGCGCGCCTTCACCCACACGGTGGCCGGCACGCCGGCCTCGAGCTGCATGCCGCCCGACTCCACACCGAACAACGCCTCCTCGCGGGTACGCCACGGCGCGCCTGCAGCACGCGTCGACAGCCGCAGCACCCCGAACCTGCTGGTGAAGGGCAGCCGCTCGCCGTCGCGGATGCGCGGCTCCACGTGCCGTAGCACGAGGTCGAGATCCGCACCCTCGCCGAGTTCGACCTCGCACTGCAGGTCGAAGTCGCCATAGAGGCCGACGATGCGCAGCCACTGCTCGGGCGCCACGCGCACCTCCTCGCCCGGCTTGCGGTTCACGACGAAGGGTGCGGTGGAAAGGTCGAGTTCGCCGCTGCGCGGTTCGGGCGGCAGTGCAGCCATGGTGCGGAAGCCGGCGAGGGCAAGGGCCGCACCGAGCACCAGCGCAACCGCCCAGCGGGGGATTCCTGTGACGGGCATCGATCCTGTGGCTTGCACGCGAGGCGAGGGATCATAGGGTTAGGCCGTGGTGCACGAGAACCAGTTGAGCGTGGATCGCGCCGTGTTCCCCTCCATGGTGGGAGCCGGCGTGCGCATTCGGGCCGCGCAGGGCCGCATCGATGCCATCGAATCGGTGGCAGGCACCGACCCCAAGCGGCAGCCCGGCGTGCTGCTGCCCGGCATGATCGACCTGCAGGTGAACGGCGCCGGCGGCCGCGACTGTGCCGAGGGCACGCCTGCTGCACTCGACACCGTGGCCGGCACGGTGTGGGAAGGCGGCGCGGTCGCCTTCCTCCCCACGATCATCACCGCACCGTGGGACGTGCTGCTCGAACGCTTGCGCGCCGTGGGCAGTTGGATCCGCCACTGGAACGGCCGCGGCGCCGAGCCGCTCGGCATCCACCTCGAGGGTCCGTTCCTCGAGGCCACGGGCGTGCACGACCCGCGCTGCTTCGCGTTGCCGACGCAGGCGCGCATCGACCAGGCGCTGGAAGCGGCGCAGGGCACGCTGCGCCTCGTCACGCTCGCGCCGGCCGTGCCGGGCGCGGTCGATGCCGTGCGCCGCCTGCGTGCGGCTGGCGTGACCGTGGCCCTCGGCCATGCCGAGAGCACCGACCACATGGCCGCGTGCGTCGATGCCGGCGCCACGCTCGTCACCCACCTGTTCAACGCCATGGGCCCCATGCACCACCGCAAGCCGGGCGTGGCGGGCCATGCGCTCGACGAGGCGCGGCTCAGCTGCCCGCTGATCCTCGACGGCGAGCACGTCCACCCGGTGATGGTGCGCAACGCCTGGCGCATCCTCGGTCCCGGCCGCTTCGTGATGGTGACCGACGCCATGGCTGCCGCGGGCATGCCCGACGGCCGCTACCACCTCGGGCACCACCACTTCGAGGCACGCAACGGCATCGTGCGCGACGAACAGGGCAGGCTCGCCGGCTCGGCGCTGACCATGTCGACGGCCACGGCCAAGCTCCGCGAGTTCGTGCCCGACATGGGCGACTGGAGCCTCGCGCAGGTCGCGAGCGCCAACCCCGCGCGCCTGCTCGGCGCCGACGGGTACGGTGCGATTGCCGTGGGCAAACGCGCGGCCTTCAGCCTGCTGCAGCCGGACGGCACGGTCCGCGCGATCCGGATCGGCTAGGCGCGC